>DASQHK010000176.1:0-6833 GCA_035632135.1 Bryobacterales bacterium | reverse complement strand
ACGATCCGCAGCGCTCCGGCTGGGCGCTCGAAGAGAACACCCTCAGCCCGGCGAATGTCTCCCAGCTCCGGCTCCTGTGGAAAGCGAAGGTGGACAACCAATACTACAGCTTGTCCGCCCTGACCGCGCCCGTGGTCGCCGTCGGCGTCTCCACCAGGAACGGAGATCGCCCGGTCGTGTACGTGGCCGGGATCAGCGGCACGGTCTTCGCGCTCGACGCGCTAACCGGCGAGGAGTTGTGGAACCATCCCTTCCACACCGTGGCGCTCCCCGGCAAGGGCTTGTACCAGGGTACGTTCCTTTGTCCCAACGGCATCACGGCGACGCCCGTGATCGACAAAAGCACCAGCATTCTCTACGTCATCGCCTCCGACGGCGCGCTCTATGGGCTCGACCTCGGCAGCGGCCGGGTCCGCTTCGGCCCCGTGCAGTGGGTCGCTCCCTTTGCCAAGAGCTGGAGCCTCAACCTCGTCGATGGGACCGTCTACACCACTCTGTCGCAAGGCTGCGGCACGGGCTTGTCGGGCATCTACGCCATCGACGTGCGGGACCGCCACCATCCCGTCATCCATCAGATGCTGCTCTCCAACACCAACACGGCCGGCATTTGGGGCAGGGGCGGCCCGGTCATTGGAAACAACGGGAAGATCTATGGAGGGACCGCGGATGGCAAGTTCGACCCCATCGCCGGCGACTATTCGAATAGTGTCGTGGCAATATCCAACAAGGATCTCTCGCTGGCCGACTACTTTCTGCCGCCGAACTGGGTGTATCTCGACCACAAGGACTTCGACCTCGGCTCGGCCAGCCCGGTCTGGTTCGGCTGGAAAAACCGCAATCTGCTGGCCGGCGGTTTCAAGGAAGGCGTCATCTACTTGATGGACGCCGACGACCTGGGAGGCAAAGATCACCAAACCCCGCTGTTTACCTCGCCCCGGCTGGGGAACGACAAAGCCGTCTGCTGCGAAGGCCTCGGCATCTGGGGAGGACTCTCGACCGCGCGCGATGAGCAGGGGCAGACCTGGCTCTACGCTCCCCTGGGAGGTCCGCCCGCCGTGGACGGTCCCAAATTTCCCGTCACCAACGGCGAAAATCCGCACGGCAGCATCCTGGCGTTCAAGGTCGTTGCCGATTCCCAGACTCACGATCCGATCCTCGATCCGGCCTGGATCTCCGGAGACTTCGACAAGCCCGACCCGGTCGTGATCGCCAACGGCGTGGTGTTCGCGCTCTCCACCGGCGCCGATGAGGTGCAGCGCGACCGGGAGGCCGGGCGGCTGCTCAACACGCATGCGGCCGTCTTGAAAGCCCTCGATGCGAAGACCGGCAAGGAGCTGTATAACAGCGGAAATGCGATGACCGGCTGGGTTCACTTCAGCGGCCTGGCGGTGGCGGACGGGCGCATTTATGCCGTCGATCACGACTCCCATGTGTACTGCTTTGGATTGAGCGGAAAATCCATACGTTCGGAGGCGCCATGAAATCGTGGATCGCCCTGCTTGCCATGCTGCTCAGCGCGGCTGTGTTTTCGTCGTCGGCCGCCGACCGCCGCATCCTTCTCATCGCCGGCGCCCCCAGCCATGGGCCGGGCGAGCACGAGCAGAACGCCGGCGTCTTGCTGTTGCAGAAATGGTTGAACGCAGTGCCCGGGATCCATGCGACCGTCGCGCTGAACGGCGCTTGGCCGGAGGATCCCGCGGCCATCGGGAACGCCGATGCGATCTTCGTTTTCTGCGACGGCGCGCAAGGGCACCTGCTGTTCCGGGACGATCGCACCGCGGCCATCAACAAGGCGGCTGCGCGCGGCGCCGGACTGATGTTCTACCACTTCGCCGTCGAGCCCCCGGCGGATCGAGGGCATGCCGAGATGCTGCGCTGGATCGGCGGGTACTTCGAGCTCCACTACTCCGTCAACCCGGTTTGGGACGCCCGCTTTGAGTCCTTACCCCGGCACCCCATCACCCGCGGCGTCAAGCCCTTCCACCTTCGTGACGAGTGGTATTACAACATCCGATTCCCGCAGGATCTGCGCGGCATCACTCCGATTCTGATCGCCACGCCTCCGGCAGATAGCCTTTCCCGGCCCGATGGCCCGCGCTCCGGCAACCCCGATGTGCGCGCCAAGATCGGCCGGCCGCAGTGCGTCGTCTGGGCGATCGAGCGCCCTGACGGCGGGCGCGGCGTAGGGTTTGTGGGCGGCCATTTCCACCAAAATTTAGGAAACGAGAATTTCCGCAAGCTGGTGCTCAACTCTCTTCTCTGGGCCGCCCAGGCGGAGGTGCCACCCGAAGGTGTCCAGGTCACGGTCACGCCCGGAGAGTTGGCCGAACATCTCGATCCCAAGCCCGCTAGAAAATAACGGCGCCGCCACTTCAGCTTCGACGGCCTAATCGGTTGATGCCACAGGAGATACCGGGTAGGGTTCCGCCCCGCCGCTGGCGGCGCTGCGGGCTAAATTGTTTTCTCTTTAGCTATATAAGCTTGTCTCACCTTTCGCCGATATCCAGCCTGTAGGTCAATGCTGCTCCAGTCGGAGGTGGAAGATGTCCTTCAAGTTTTCTTGGTCGTTGCCGCTGCTCTCGTTGCTGGTCGCCGGAGGCGTGAGCGTCGGACTTGCGGCGGGCCCCGCCATTGGCGTGGTGAAGGCCGGCGGGAGTTTTCGGGTCGATGATGCCGCGGTCTACCGCAGCGGCACAATCTTCGACGGTAATGTAATCGATGCGCAGGGCGTGCCTTCCGAGGTCTGGCTGAACAGCGGGGCTCGCTTGCAATTAAGTTCCGGCTCGCGCGGCCAGGTCTACCGGAACCGCATGCTGCTCGAGAAAGGCGCCGGCCAACTGCAGGGCGGCGACCATTATGCCATCGAGGCGCGGGGCCTTCGGATTCTGCCCGCCGCCCCGGCTTCGCAGGTGCGGGTGGCCTTGCGCCAAACCGGCCACGTGGAGGTTGCGGCGCTAACTGGCGCGGCGCAGGTCTGGAGTACCCGCGGTTTTCTAGTGGCGAAAATCCTGGCTGGCCGGGCGCTCGATCTGGATTCGCAGGCGGCCGAAGCGCCCACTGCCTTCCGGCTGACCGGTTGCCTTCAAAAAATTAGCGACCACTTCATCCTGTCCGATGAAACGACCAACGTCACCGTGGAACTTCAGGGCGACGGGCTCGACCCACAGGTCGGCAACGTAATCGAGGTTGCCGGCGACAAGATTCCCGATGCCAAGCCCGCCGAAGACGCATCCCAGGTGATTACGGTGAGTGAGCTGAAGCCAACGGACAGGAAATGCTCTGAGTCCGGCAAGGGCGCCGCCGGCGCGGCTGGCGCGGCCGGCGCAGCCGCCGGAGCCGTTGGGGCTGCCGGCATGTCCACCGGAACCATCGTTGCCATCGTCGGCGGAGTTGCTGCCGCCGGCACCGCCAGCGGACTGGCCATTCGGGCGACCTCCGGAGGCGGCGAACAGCAGCCTCTTAGCCGCTGAGAGCCCCGGCCACGGTGATTCCAGTGGGGATCTTTTCCGGAGCCGGGATCCTCCCTCCACGGGCCACCCGTGCCGGCTCCGATTCTCGCTCCGAGTGTCCTCCGTGACGGGCGCTACTCACCCTGCGGCGCGCGGCAGCTTGCAGTGCGGTAACTGCGGCGGCTGCCTCCATCGATCGCAGCGCAGTAACCACTTCGAACTGCTGCTGGCTTGGGCCGGTGTCTATCCCTACCGCTGTGCGGATTGCAGAAAGAGAATCTACAAGCGCATCCCGCAGCCTCCGGCCCAGGAACGCCCGCCGGCGCCCGCCGGCCCGAAGACACACCTGCCGCTACCACGCAGCCCTGGCAAGTCCAGGTGGTGGAGGCAAGCCGAGTTGCTCCGCACGCGCCGGGAAATTCTTGTCTACGGCCTGGCGCTGGCGGCGTTTCTGGTCCTTCTGTGTTGGGAGATCCTCTCGCTGAGCTGGCCCGATCCATTGGAAACCGGCGACGGGCACTAACCGGTGTTCATCAGCCTGCGCCGCAGCCCGCCGGCCGGTCTCGGGCGGAGGCGGCCAAGGCACCCAGCAACACAAACACCAGCGCCGCGAGACACGGCTTTTGCAGCGGGAAATCAACCAGGCTGTGGAGGAAAACCGCCACCACCCCCGCACCCCAGGGGAACCGCAGGGCGCTCCGCACGCTCCATACAAACACGGCCAGCAGCATGGCCAGGAAGGGAATGCCGCCCTCCGCCCCCCACTCCACCCAGTCGTTGTGGGCATGATTGACGGTGACGCCGGCATCGAACACGGCATAACCCGGGTAGACGGCTGGCCAAGCCCCCAGGCCGAAGCCGGTCCAGGGCCGGTCCCGCATCATCGACAACGAGGACTGGAGTATCTCGCGCCGTCCCCCAAAAGGATTGGGGTCCTGAAATCGTTTCCATAACACCCCGCCTCCCGCCACCGCCGTGAAAACCGCCGCGAAGAAAATGATCCTGGTCAGGTTCACCATCCCCGCGCGGCGAGCCCCGTTGTTTCCCCAAAGGGACGCCGCCAGCAGAACGACGATTTCAGCCGTGACCAGGATCGCGCCCGCCCGCGAGGCGCCGGCAATCACCGAGGCGAACATGGCGCCCGCCATGGCCGCATAAGCGCCGGACTTGCGGCCCTCTTGCAACATCCGGTACAGCACAAAGGGGAGAACCAGGGCGATGAAGGAAGCATAATGGTCGCGATTTACAAAAGGCCCCAGGGCCTGCTCGGCGTATTGCGTCGGGAAAATCCAGAAGATTTTGTCCTTCGAAGTGAAAAACTGGATTACCGAGATGACGCTCAACGCGAAGCCGAACCAAAGCAGAGCTTTCTGGAACGCCCGGCGTATCTCGAAGAAGCCGAACACCTGTAAGGAAACGAAGAAGAGAACGAAATTCGCCATCCAGCCCAGGATGGAGTTCCAGGTGGCAAATCGGTAAACCGTGCTGCCGGTCTCGAGTTGCAGCAAGCCCCACAGAATTGTGCCGCCCAGCGGAATCAGCAGAACGCTTCCGCGCCAGCGCCACGGACGAAAGATCATGCCCGCCGCCCAGACAATCGCCAATCCAAACACACCGGCTTGAAACAGAGAAATCGCCCAGCGCTCGCGCGCCGCGTCGGTCAGGATCGAGAAGCACAGCAGAACGCCCAGCGCCACCGCGGACCGCGCGGCCCAGCGCCACGGAGGATTGCCTTTCATTGCTCCTGCTGCGGCGCGGCGAATGTGAGGGTCGCGTCGCCGAGCAAAACGGATCCCTCGATGCGCGTCGTGCCCAAGGCCCGCTGGTAGGTGAGGGCCACGCGCGCCAAGCCCGCGCCGCCCGGCGCCGCAAACCGCAGATCTTCCTGCACCTGGTTCTCAGTTGAACGCGGTGATCCGGCTGCCAGCTCGGCGTTCGTGGCGGCGTCGAAGATTCGCCAGCGCAGCCCCGCCTGGGGCGCAATATTCGAGACCGTGTAGCGCAACCGGAGCCGGTACCGTTTGCCCGGCACGAGCGGCACGAGCTGGCTGAGAATCTCGCAGCTCTCCGGCTGCCGGCCGGAAAAAGTAATCCGCAGCGGAGGCGGCGGCTCGTCCCGCGGCCAGGAAACTCCTTCCGGAGGGTCGATGCGCCAGTCAAAGCCGTGAGAAAGGGGCGGCGCGCGCCAGCCTCCGTTCGTCAGGGAAAGGCCTTTTTCCGGCTCCACCTCCGGGTAGGGGACGAGCTTCCGCCGGCAAAGCGCGTTCCAGATCCGCAGCGCCTCGCTCACGCGTCCGGCCTCCAGAAGCCGGTCACAGGAGGCGAGCAAAGCCGGCAGCTCGTCGGGGCCGGCGCGTTCCAACACCTTGAGCGCCACCGGCTCTACAACCTCCCCATGATGGTCGGCCAGCAGAAAACCGAGATACTTGGCCAGGATCGGGGGCCGGTTCGGAACGGCGCGCTTCAAAATCATGGCCGCGTCTGGCGATACCTTCCAGCACAGCCGGAAAAGCGGAGTGGCGTCTCCGGACAGCACCGCCGCGGCTTCTCCTGCCCAAAGCCAAAAGTTTTCCGCGTCATTTCGCCGGAAGTAGAAATTCGCCAGCTCCCAGCGCGGATCGTACTGTTTGTCTACCCGCGCCGCTTCGAGCAGGCTTCGCTCCGCGGCGGCCAAATCCCCCTCCCTTTCGGCCCGCAGGCCCAGCTCGATCCAGCAGGAGGAGTTCCTGGGATTTGCGGCCACCGCCCGTTCGAGCGCCCGGAGCGAGGCGGCGGAGCTTCCGCCCGATTGGTCGAGCAGCACAGCCCACCCCGCCAGGTAACTCGCATTGCCCGGCACCAGTCGGGCGGCGCGCTCGGCGCCCTCCAGCGTCCCCGTATGGAACACCCGGTCCGCAAAACCCAGCCGCAGCGTTGCAAAAAACGCCACCCCGAGCACGGCTACCGCAGCAGCACTCGCCGCGATGCGGATTCCGGTTCTTAACAAGCTCATCCGAAGTGTAAGGGGGGCGCAGCGGGCGGAGAAGCCTTTGGCGCCGCGCCAGAGCACTGGCCGGTCCGGCCAGCGAGGACACCTAGGGATGGAATGCGCCTGGCGCCACCGCCGGCAGCGGAGCGGCGGCCGCGGCGCGATCCCCCGGCCGCAAAGGCCGCACCGCCATTTCGAACCGCGCCACCGCGAGGCCCTCTCGCACGCAAGCCGCGACGACTTCCTGCTCTCGCGCCGCCAGCGAATCGGCGCCCGAAAGCATCAGGATTTCCACTTTGTACTGCCGCAGGATGCCGGCCAGGTTCCGGCCCGCATACCGCACCGGGATGCCGTCGATCCTGGTGTGATCGCTCGCCCAATCTGTATCGAGAATCAGCACCGGACAAGCGTCCATT
>DASQHK010000175.1:0-10561 GCA_035632135.1 Bryobacterales bacterium | reverse complement strand
GAGAAGGCCTCCTGACGGCAGGCCTCTCGGCGGATGACGTCAACGGCAGTCTCAATCCCCGCCCCGCGCAGCCGCAGCAGGTCCGCTGCGCTCGGAGGCAAAGTGATTGCTGCCGCAGAGGCCTTGCTGCAAACTATTTCTTATTGCCTTCCGCGGGTCGAGGAGGCTGCTGATCGCCCTGGCTGGTAGCACCGACCGGGAGCATCTGCAATGACGAGGCGATTTGCCAATGGCCGCCATTCTTCGTCATTACATAAAAATCAATCAGTTTCGGATTTCGTATAGCAGATCCGCTGGTGGGAAGGCTGAGGCCGGTCATCTGAACGGTCGCTTCGACCACAGCGACATCGGGCCTGATAAAACGGATGCTGTTGATATGCCGGGCGGCCTGGCCGCCTTTGTATCCGGGCCTCGCGAAGGCATCGCGCCAGCTCTTCTCAATTTCAGCGCGCCCGTAAAGGATGCGTCCCGTGAGACCCAATGATTGCCCTTCTTCTGCGTAAGCGTCCGCGATGCCCTTGGCATTGAACGTGTTTCTGGCCTCCGCCATGTGAGACAGCACTCTGCGAACGGCGCCTTCATCCTGCGGATTCCCTTTCACACCTGCTGCTTCGGCCGCGGTGGCGGCGAGTGTAGTTAGAATTGATACCGCCGTCAATCCGATCGCCCATCTCTGCCGACCAGTTCTTTTCACAGGATCGCTCTCCGGCGGCCCACCGTTCGACCAGCAGGCCAGGATTTTCAATTTGGCGCCTTAGCTGGGATTTCCGCTATGGGCTCCCAGCCGGTTGGAGTATACACCGGACTGCCGTTGGTGTAGACAGGTTGGCGCTCCTGTTTTCCTTCCCGCTGCCCTTGACCTTCCGGGAACCGCCAGTTCCGGCCCCCGGCCGCCAGCTCTTCAAGTCCTCAACCCTTCAGCTTCTCAATCTCTGCCCCGTGCAGCCGCAGCAGGTAGCCGTCCGTCATCCCTGCGATGTAGTCGCAGACGACGCGGTGCAGCGGCTCGGTTTCGGCGCGGGCATGGTAGGCTGCGGGGAGCTGATCGGGCGAGCGGAGATAGAAGCGGAACAGGTCGGCCAGCTTCTCCGCGGAGCGCTCTTTCTCTTCGGCCAGGGGTGGGGCGGTGTAAACGTGGGCGTAGAGGAACGCTTTCAACTGCCGGCCGGCCTCGCGCGTTTCTGCGGTGAGCACGGCGAGGCGGCGGGGATGGGCGCGAACCTCTTCCACCGAGCGCAGGCCCGCCGTGCCGGCTGCGTCGCGCGTGCCTTCGATAAGGCCGGAGACCAGCGCATCAAGGGTGTGACGCAGCGCCTGGTTGAACTTCTGGCGCTCGGTGGCCCCGGCGCATTCCTGCGCGGCCTGCTCCCATAACCGGTTGAACAGAGGGACCTCGCCGCGCGCGGACTCAGGCGCCAGCAGGCCGGCGTCCACGGCGTCATCCAGGTCCGCGCAATCGTAGGTGATTTCGTCGGCCGGGTCGATGAGCTGGGCCTCGAGCGGCGGCCGCCGGTCGAGGCTATACTCGGCCAGCTCGGGAAACTCCGCCGGATTGTAGTCGCGCGAGTGCTTGATAATACCTTCGCGCACTTCGAAGGTAAGATTCAGGCCGGGGAAAGCCGCGTAGCGGTGCTCGAACACCTCCACGATGCGCAGGGCGTGGAGATTGTGATCGAAGCGGTCGCCGAAGCGGCGCATCTCGGCGTCGAGCCGGGCCTCGCCGGAGTGGCCGAAGGGCGGGTGGCCGATGTCGTGAGCGAGGGCCAGAGCCTCTACCAGGTCCTCGTTGAGGCCCAGCGCCACGGCCACCGTCCGGGCGATCTGCGATACCTCGATGGTGTGCGTGAGCCGGTTGCGGAAGTGGTCCGAGGCCGGGGACGTGAACACCTGGGTCTTGTTCTCCAGCCGCCGGAAGGCGTGCGAGTGGATCACCCGGTCGCGGTCGCGCTGGTAATCGTTGCGGTAAGGGTGCGGCGGCTCGGGATAGCGCCGGCCGCGGGATTTCTCGATGGGAAAACGCAGGTGCTCGAGAGCGTTCGGCAAAATCCTACGACTGCCCGAGGTCGCGCAACAGGTTGCCCGCGGCGGCAGAGGCGGGCCCTGGGGTCTTGATCAGATCGAGCAGCAGTTTGCGGGCCTCCTCCGGGTGGCTGGCGCGCAGGGCTCGCACCAGCGCCAGTTGCGCCTCGCTCTTGGGGACCATGTCGGTGGGGTGCTGGATCAAGTAGTCATAGATCTTGCGCGCGTCGTCCAGCCTGCCCTGCGCCGCATAGATTTCCCCGAGCGTGAGCCGCGCCAGGCCGGCGGCGTCCGCGTCCCCGCCCGCAGTCACCTTCTCGAGCTGGCGCTGCGCCTCGGCCGTCTTGTCCATCCGGTAGTAGATCACCCCGATGTAGTAATTGGCAATATCTGCCTCTTTGGAGCGGGGGAAATCCTTGACCACGGTTTGAAAGGCGGCCAGCGCCTTGGAGTTCTTTTCCGCTTCGGTCTTGAAGCCGAGGCGGCCCGGCGTCTGTTCGTCGCTCACCGGGGCGCGGTCGACGGCCAGCGCCTGGGCCAGCTCCGCGTGGGCGGCGCTGCTGTGATGCTGCCAGTAGAAGTAGATGCCCAGGCCGATCACCAGCACGGCCACCGCCACACCGCCGTAAATGATGCTCTGGCGGCGGTGCTCGGTCAGGTACTCCACCGACTGGGTCACTTCGGCGGTGAAGCGGTCCTCTTTGAGCGACTTGCGAGTGATGCGATCCATGAATCCCCGCTGGTTTGCGCCCCCTTCCCTGTTATCCTAACAAGGTGGCGGCCAGAGACGGCAACCTATCGGGCTCCGCGCAAGCGGATATTATAGCAGGCCCGCCGGGGCGGAGGATGTGGCGGTGAGGAAGGTTCCCCAACTGGATCTCGAAGCGCAATACGCCGCTTTGCGCGAGGAGATCGAGGGAGCGGCGTTGCGCGTTCTCCGCTCGCAGCGCTTCATCCTGGGCGAGGAAGTCGCCACCTTCGAGCGGGAGATGGCAGAGTATACCGGCGCACCGCACGCGGTGGCCTGCGCCTCCGGCTCAGACGCGCTGCTGCTGGCCTTGCTGGCGCTCGATTTGGGACCCGGCGACGAAGTGATCACCTCGCCTTTCACGTTTTTTGCCACCGCCGCCTCGATCCACCGGCTGGGAGCCAAGCCGGTGTTTGCGGACCTCGAGCCGGAGACCTTCAACCTCGATCCGAAGCAGGTGGCGCGCCGTATCAACTCACGGACCCGGGCCATCGTGCCGATACATCTTTATGGCAGGTTAGCGGCGATCGAGGAGATTGTGGAAATGGCCCGAAGCTGCCGCATTCCGGTGGTGGAAGATGCGGCGCAAGCGCTGGGCGCGCGGCGCGGGGACCGCATGGCCGGGACCTTCGGCGAGCTGGGATGCTACAGCTTCTACCCGACTAAGAATCTGGGCGGCGCGGGGGATGGCGGCATGGTGGTCACCGGCGATGCGCGGCTCGCCGGACGCGTGCGCCGGCTGCGCGCGCACGGCGAGGAGCGGCGCTACTATCACAGCGAGGTCGGGTTGAACAGCCGGCTCGATGAGATCCAGGCGGCGGTGCTGCGGGTGAAACTGCGGCGGCTGGAGGAATGGAACCGGGCGCGGCGGCAGCACGCCGCGGCGTACACGCGTCTGCTCCAGGACGCCGTGCGGACGCCGGCCCCGGCGCCCGAGGGATCCCATATCTATCATCAGTATGTGGTCCGCACGCCCGACCGCGATGGTCTGCGCGCGCGGCTCGCGGCGCAGGGCGTGGAGACCGCGGTGTATTACCCCGTCCCGCTGCACTTGCAAGAATGCTTCGCTTACCTCGGCCACCAGCAGGGCGATTTCCCCCAGGCCGAGGCGGCGGCGCGCGAAGTGCTGGCGCTGCCGGTCTACCCCGAGCTGACGGCCGAGGCGCGGGACTATGTGGCCGGCGCGGTGCTCGAATGGAGGGTTGCGAATGTCTACGCTACGTGAAGCGCCGGCGGCGGAAACAAGCTGCGCCGAGGCGCTGGCAGAAAAGATCCGCACTCATACGGCGCGGGCCGGCGTGGTCGGCCTGGGTTACGTCGGCCTGCCGCTGGCGGTGGAGATGGCGCGCGCGGGTTTCGCCGTCACCGGCATCGACCTCGACAAGGACAAAGTGGCGCGCCTTGATCGCGGGGAGTGCTACATCGACGACGTTGATCGCGCTCTGCTCGCCAGGCTGCGCCGGGACCGCAAGCTGCAGGCCACCTCCGACTTCTCGTGCATCGCCCAGCTCGATACCATCAATATCTGTGTCCCGACGCCGCTGCGGAAGACCAAAGACCCCGACATGAGCTACGTGGTCTCGGCGGCCGAGCAGGTCGGCCGCTACGTGCACCCGGGAATGCTCATTATTCTGGAATCCACCACCTATCCGGGAACCACCGACGAGCTGATCCTGCCCATCCTGGAGCGCAGCGGCCTGCGGGAAGGCCGCGACTTCTTCTTGTGCTTCTCGCCCGAGCGGGTCGATCCGGGCAATCCGAAGTTTCAGACGCGCAACATTCCCAAGGTAGTCGGAGGCATCTCGCCGCAGTCGACCGAGCTGGCCGCCCTGCTGTACTCGCAGGCCATCGAGAAGGTGATTCCGGTCAGCTCCACCCGCGTGGCCGAGATGGTAAAGCTGCTCGAGAACACCTTCCGCATGATCAACATCGGCTTGGCCAACGAGATGGCCGTGCTGTGCGATCGCATGGGGATCAATGTGTGGGAAGTGATCGAGGCGGCGGCCACCAAGCCGTTCGGCTTCATGGCCTTTTACCCCGGGCCGGGGCTGGGAGGACACTGCATCCCGGTCGATCCGTTCTATCTGTCGTGGAAGTCGAAGCAGGCCGGGGCGGAGGCGCGGTTCATCGAGCTGGCGGGGCAAGTCAACGGGCAGATGCCGCTGTTTGTGGTGGAAAAGATCCAGGCCGCGCTGAACGACCGGTCCAAGCCGGTGAAAGGCTCGCGGGTGCACCTGGTTGGCGTGGCATACAAGCGGGATGTAGATGACATACGGGAGTCGCCGGCGCTGGACGTAATCGCGCTGCTCGAGCGGCGCGGGGCCAAGATCAGCTACACCGACCCGCACGTGCCGCACCTGCGCTGGGATGGCGGATCGCTCGCGTCGCAGCCGCTGGAACAGGCGGCGAGCGCCGACTGTGTCGTCATCATCACCGACCACTCGCGCATCGACTGGGCGCGCCTGGTGGAAGTGGCCCCGCTCATCGTCGATACCCGCAACGTGCTGAAGTCCTTCCAATCCGATAAGATTGTGCGGCTGTGACGATCCATGGCTTCTGACGAGGATCGGGACCAGCGGGAGCAAGTCCGGCTCCTGCTCGGCAAGATCAACGACGCGTGGCTGAAGAGACGCCCGGAGGAGATCGCCGAAGCACTCGCGGGCTGCTTCCACGACGACATTGTGGTGCTGGGTCCGGGCTTCCAGGAGATAGCCCGAGGCAGCGCCGCTTGTGTGAAGAGTTACGAGGATTTTGCGCGTCAGGCTGCCGTGCGGAAGTGCCAACTGTCCGAACCCGACGTTCACGTAGCGGGTGACACTGCGGTGGCAGTGTACGCCTGGGAAATGACCTACGAGATGGGCGGGCAGGACTACCAGGAGTCAGGTCACGACCTGTTCGTTCTGGCTCGCCGCGCCGGTGGAAAATGGCAGGCGGTGTGGCGGGCGCTGCTGCCGTCTGCAGCGGCGTAGCCTCGCGCCCGGCGTGCCATCCCGGCGTGTTCGCGAGCCCCCTTTTCGCTCCGTTTCTGGCTATGGTTTTGGCGGTAGGGGCTGCCGGGTCTCGTGCCCCGAGGGCGCATCCCTGTTTTTCGGCGCCGAAAATACTGTAAAGGCGGTATGGCTTGTGCGACGGCGGCGGACCGCGTGACTGCGATACAATACGGACTGGTTCCTCCCCCTGGGTGTCGCAACCTGAACACCACACTGGCGTGAGAGTTTTATTCATCGGCGACATTTATGGGTCGGCCGGGCGCCGCATCGTGGCCGACCACGTCCGCGACATCATTCAGGAGCAGCGCATCGACGTGGCCATTGCCAACTGCGAAAACGCTGCCGCCGGCTTCGGCATCACGCCCTCGCTCGCCGAGGAATTGCTGGGGCTGGGTATCCACGTGCTGACTTCCGGCAACCACATCTGGGACAAGAAGGAGATCCTCGACTACATCGGCCGCCAGCCGCGGCTGCTGCGGCCTGATAACTATCCGGAGGGAGCGCCGGGGTCGGGCGTCTTTGCCGGAACAACGGCTTCGGGCGCCGGCTACGCGGTCATCAATTTGCAGGGCCGGACTTACCTGCCGCACATCGATTGCCCGTTCCGGCGCGCGGACGCCATTCTGGCGTCGCTGCCGGCGTCGGCGCGGGTGCGGGTGGTGGATTTTCACGCCGAGGTGACCAGCGAGAAGATCGCGTTCGGCTGGTACCTGGATGGACGGGCGAGCGCGGTGCTCGGGACCCACACGCACGTGGCCACGGCCGACGAGCGGGTGCTGCCGGGGGGCACGGCGTATCAAACCGATGTGGGCATGACGGGTCCTTATGATAGCGTGATAGGCGCAGACAAGGCCGCCGCCATCGGCCGCTTCCTGCACGGGATGCCCAACCGGCTGGAGCCGGCCAAGGGCGACGTGCGGCTAGCGGCGACGATTATTGAAGCCGACGAGGAGACGGGGCGGGCCTCCTCCATCCGCCGGCACATGATTAATGGTGATTGATGGACGCTCTGGCACGACCGGATCTGCTGGCCCTGCTGGCCCACATCGTGGGCACGGCGATGTTCGCCGGCGTGTTCCTGTTCCTGTACCGCGAGTCGCGCATCGTCTATTTTGTGTATTGGGCGGTGGCGTGGGCGCTGGTGGCGGCCGCGCTGTTGTTCAACCTGGTGTCGGTCGTCACCGGCCGCACCCAGTTTCTGTATCCCTACGCGCTGCTGGAGCTGGCCTTCGCCGTGTCCATCCTGTTCGCGGCCGCTTCGGTTTTTGGCCGCTTTGACATCGGGCTCTCCTGGCCGGCGGCCATCGTTCCGATCCTGGCGCTGTTCGGCTACGCCCTGGGGATGCTGGCCGATTTTCAGGGATTCTACGCGCTGAACAGCTTGCTGCTGATGGTCGCCTACGGGTGGAACTTCATCGCGTTTCGCCGCCGCTGGAAGCCAACCAAGGGCGCCGGGCGCAAGCTGTTCGCGGCCTCGCTGTTCGTGGGCTCGCTATTCTATTCCCACTACGCGCTGCTCTACGCGGCGGCGCACGTGGCGCCGGCGGGCGCGGTGCCGCCGCACCTGCGCTATCACGATCTCTACGACCTGCTGTTTGAGACCCTGCTCGCTTTTTCCGCCATGATGATGTGGATGGAGACGCAGAACGAGCAGCTCGAGCAGATGAACAGCGACCTGGCGCAGAGCCGGCGGGAGCTGGCCTTCAACGCCCGCATCGATCCGCTTACCGGGCTGCTGAATCGGGCGGCGCTCGATGAGTTCTGCGAGACCGGCGAAGAGATCTCGGGCGTGGTGGCCGTGGTGGACCTGGACAATTTCAAGGACGTGAACGACGCGCTCGGCCACTTGACCGGCGACGAAGTGCTGGCCAACGTGGGCAACCTGATCAAGAGTTCGATCCGCAAGGACGACCTGGCGTGGCGCTGGGGCGGCGATGAGTTTGTGATGCTGTTCCGCGACCAAAGCCGCGAATCGGTGGGTGAGCGCATGCAGACGCTCGAAGAACGTTTGATGCGCTTCCGCATTCGCGGCAAGGGGGTGCTGCCGATCCGCTTCAGTTGGGGCGCCGCGGAAACCGGCAACCGCTCGATGCGGGAGGCGCTCGACGAGGCCGACCACCTGATGTACCTGCGGAAGCACGACCGCACGACGCTGCCAAAGTTCTTCGGGACGACGGGGTAGAGCGCGGTGAGCTACCGACCTCAGGGGGTCGGGCCGGCTGAGCCGCGATTTTCAGAGTCAAGAGCGGAGGTCACTCGGGTGCAGGTATCGCGACGGTTACCCTTTGGGCGAGCCTCGCTCTGAACTTTTCCTTGACGTTCTTCGGTGGCTCGTCGTACCCATCGAGAGCCGCGACCTGCAGTCTGCACCAAATCTCGCTATGCGCATAACAAGTGTCCGTGGGGGCATGTTTCATGAGGAATCGATACTCGCGGCCATCTTCGGAACTAACGGGGTCGGGGATATCCGCGACGAGGAATTCGAGGACGCCGAAGCCTTCCAACACCTTGCCCTCCCAGCAGTCCGCTTCAAGAGCATCTGAGGGCAGGCTGAACTTTGATCGATTAACGGACTGCCTCGGAAACTTGAAGCCGAGTGGCGTCAGTACTCCATTTACAAGATGATCGCGGTGATACCGCCGGTACAGCTTCTCCCTGGGTTCAAACAGTGGCACCTCCGGCCGGCCACCGCGATGCACTCGACTGCTGTAAATCTCATCGTCAGCTCTCGAAATGCGCACGTATGTCTTCCAGTGATTTAGACAGGCTTTGCTCGTCGTCTGGGATCTCCCAAACGGTTGGGTCTCCCCTAGCCTGGTACATGACTGCAGAGATGTCGCCGCTGTTCAGGCATTCAATGTGGGCGTACCTGTCCCCTTCGACAAAGCAGATTCCCACACCGCCTTCAGCGGAGGCGAGGATTCGTGTCGGCAGCATCGCTCGCCGTCTCAGAGCTCCGAGAATGCGACGGCTGGCTGCGATTGCGACATGGCTCGGCGGCTCCGCGCCGTAGCTGTCCCAGTCTGGTGAGAGCCGGGACAGCTCGGCGAGCCTTTCTTGATGGAGCTGGAATTGCCGCTCCAGAGAGAGGTAGAGGCTGCCTAAGGTTTTCCGGATCTCTCGTTCGTACAGCGCCTGGATCTCTTTAGACGGCGGCAATCGCGAGGCATGAATCGGCTTTGCTTCCCGTGGTTGGGCCTGCACGGATGCCATTTACTTTATCAGCTCCCTAACTCTATCAGTAATACAGGATTCGAAGACTCTGTTCTTGCTATGCCGCAACTTCTCGACTCGCTCCCATGCCACATCCTCATCCAGTTTAACATCTGCGACCGACACATCGATATCCAGCAGTATTGATACCGTGTTTGCGGCAGGCGGAGGAACATTGGCCTGGTGGATAACGACCATTCCCTCCGGTTCACGCTGTGCGACCTCGAGGCGCATAAAGTAATTCGTCATCTGCTGGGGGAGCTCGGGAGCGATCTCAGGGTAGGTGCGGAAGTAATGCTTGAGATCTACCCCGGCGCCCCCTGCGGGAATGTCGATCTTGTTTATATAGCGTACGCCAACACGGCTGATGTGGACCGGATGCAAAGCAAGCTTATACTCGTCCCAGAGCCGGCGGGCTTCATCTCTCAGAGCCTCCCAGCGATCATAGGGCGCCAGACGGCTGAAGATGAATGCATTCGGCCGAACGACCACGATCTGCTTCTCGTCAGTGGAAACGAAGGCGTAACCGACCTGGGCCCGGCTGGCTTTGGCCTGGGGGATCTCGCCGACCGCGAATTCGCCAGTGACCTCGAACTGTTCGCGTCGCTTAGGATAACGGTCCTTCACACGGCCGTGGAGGGCTGCGAGATCAGGCAGCCCGACATCCGCCGGCAATTCCACCCGCAAGTCAATCACGGCCTCCGTGATCGGAGCTCTGCTGTAGTGGGCGGGCGTAACCGTTGCAGAATTCAAGTGCGACTCACCCCTCCACAGTGTCCCACCCGGAAACCATCGGTGAGTATAACATCGCTGCCCGGCAGCGTCATAATAAGCGGCGGGTCAGCCGCGCTCCGGGCTGCCCGCCCGATTGCGGACTCTTCACTTGCTCGCTAGCACGCTGATCGAGAGGGCGGCGAACGTTTCGGTTTTGTATTGGTCGTAGGCAAACTGGTCCGCGATTTCCACGTGGGCGAAGCCCGCTTGGCGCAGCTTTTCCAGGTACACGTCGCGGCCGATGGCCCCGGAGAGGCAGCCCGCCCATTTCTCCATGTCCCGCTGGACGCTTTCGGGCATCTCGCCCTCGATCACCATGTCGGAGACTTGCAGACGGCCGCCGGGCTTGAGGACGCGGTAGGCTTCGGCGAAAACGCGCTCCTTGTCGGGCGCGAGATTGATCACGCAGTTCGAGAGGATCACGTCGACCGTGCCGCTTTCGACCGGCAGGCTCTCGATTTCGCCCAGCCGGAACTCGACGTTGGTGTAGCCGCCGGCGGCGGCGTTGGCCCGGGCTTTTTCGAGCATGGATTCCGTCATGTCCACGCCGATCACGCGGCCGCCGGGCCCGACCTTTTGGGCCGCCAGAAAAACGTCCACGCCGGCGCCGCATCCGAGGTCGAGCACCGTCGTGCCGGGGGCGATCGGCGCAAGCCTGGTGGGGTTGCCGCAGCCGAGACCCAGCGCCGCGCCGGCGGGCAGGGAAGCCATCTCCTCGGCCGTGTAGCCGCCCCCGTCGCCGCGCAGCTCGGTGAGGTCGGTGGTGCAGCAGCGCTGTCCTTCGGCCACCTGCGTGTATGCCTGCTTGACGGCTTCC
>DASQHK010000174.1:0-4297 GCA_035632135.1 Bryobacterales bacterium | reverse complement strand
AGGAGCGGTTGTCGGGCGCATGCGCAATTACGGATGACGCTCTGTCTCGCGGTCGCGCTGTTGTTTGCCGTGCCGCCGGGTCTTCCAGGCCAGAGCGCCGACCCCGGCCGCAAGCTGTTCGAAGGCATGTGTGCCGGCTGCCACGGCGCGGATGGCGCCGGCGGCGAGCGCGCCCCCGCCATCGGCGGAGACAGCCACCCCCGCGTGCGCGCGCTCACTGAGCAAGGCTTACGCGAGTTGCTCCACAAAGGCGTTCCGGAAGCGGGCATGCCGGCGTTTGACTTGCCCGAGACGCAGCTTGGCCCGCTGGTGAAGTTCGTTCGCTCGCTCGTCATTCCGGCGGCCGAGAACCCCGCTCCCGGCGATGCCGCCGCCGGCAAGACGTTTTTCTTCGGCGAGGGGCGCTGCGCCTCGTGTCACACCGTCGGCGGCGCCGGCCGCCCGGTGGGGCCGGATCTCTCCACCCTCGCGCAAGAGCGAACGCAGTCCCAGATCGAGCAAGCGCTCCGAAGCCCTGGCCGGCAGCCCACGCCCGGCTATCGCGTAGTCACCGTTCGCCTGCGAAACGGGCAAACTCTGCGCGGCTTCGCCCGCAACGAAAGCAACTACGACCTGCAGCTCCAGGATCTGGATGGAAATTTCCATTTGCTGGCGCGAAACGAAATCACCGCGGAGCGCCGCGAGGAAAAATCGCTCATGCCGCCGGTCCAGGCGACCCGGTCCCAGATGGAAAACCTCCTCGCCTACCTCACGCGGCTCTCGCTCCCAAGCGCCGCTCGCCCCACGCCGGAGTGGGATCCGGCGGCCGGCGTTTCGTTTGCCCGGATCGCCAGCCCCCGGCCGGGCGAGTGGCCCACCTACCACGGCCGCCTGAGCGGGAACCGCTACAGCCCGCTCGCGCAAGTCAACGCCGGCAACGTGGCCCAGCTCGCGCCCCGCTGGGTCTTTCCAATTCCTAGCTCAACCAAGCTCGAACTCACCCCGGTCGTGGTCGATGGCGTGATGTACGTCACCAGCGTCAACGAAGCCTGGGCGCTCGACGCCGCCACTGGCCGCCCCCTCTGGCATTATGAGCGGCCGCGTAGCAAGGGGCTGGTCGGCGACGCGTCGGGCGGCATCAATCGCGGCGTGGCGGTCCTCGGCGACCGGGTCTTCCTGGTCACCGACAACGCGCACCTGCTGGCCCTCCATCGCACCACCGGCGCGCTGCTCTGGGACGTCGAAATGGCCGATTCGCGCCAGCACTACGGCGCCACCTCCGCCCCGCTGGTGGTCAACGATCTGGTGCTCTCGGGCACCTCCGGCGGCGATGAGGGCGCGCGCGGCTTCCTCGCTGCTTACAAGGCATCTACCGGCGAGCGCGTCTGGCGGTTCGCGACCATGCCGGCGCCGGGCGAGCCGCTGGCGAAAACATCCTGGGCCGGCCGCGCCATCGAGCACGGCTGCGCCACCGCCTGGCTCACCGGCACTTACGACCCCGACGCCCGCCTCCTCTACTGGCCCACCGGCAATCCCTGCCCCGACTACAACGGCGACGAGCGCCGGGGCGACAACCTGTACGCCAGCTCCGTGCTGGCCCTCGATCCGGAAACCGGCGTCTTACGATGGTATTACCAATATACGCCGCACGATCTCCACGACTGGGACGGCACGCAAACGCCCATGCTGGTCGACGCCGAGTTCCACGGCCGTCCGCAAAAACTGCTCGTGCAGGCCAGCCGCAACGGCTTCTTCTACGTCCTCGACCGCCTGAGCGGCAAGCTGCTCCAGGCCACGCCGTTTGTCCACAAGCTTACCTGGGCGAGCGGCATCGGCGCGGATGGGCGGCCGCAGGTTTTGCCGGGAACCGACCCCACCATCGAGGGCGTCAAGGTTTGCCCCGCGGTCCATGGCGCTACCAACTGGATGTCCAACGCCTATGACCCGCAGACCGGCCTCTTCTACCTGATGGCCCTCGAGCAGTGCAGCATCTTCACGAAATCGTCGGCGTGGTGGGAGCCCGGCCAGTCGTTTTACGGCGGCGCCACGCGCGACGTGCCCGGCGAGAAGGGCGAAAAGTTTCTGCGCGCGCTCGATCTGCAGACCGGCAAGATCGTCTGGGAGGTTCCGCAAATCGGCCCCGGCTCCACGTGGGGCGGCGTGCTGGCCACCGCCGGTGGCGTGGTGTTTTTCTGCGACGACAGCGGCGCTTTCGCCGCCGTGGACGCCAAAACCGGCCAGCCGCTCTGGCACTTTCACACCAACCAATCGTGGAAAGCCTCGCCTATGACTTATACCGCCGGCGGCAAGCAATACATCGCGGCCGCATCGGGCAGCAACGTCTTTTCCTTCGCCCTGCCCTGAAGGATATACTACCGGTGTGTATGACTTCCGCCCGGTGCTGCTGCTGCTGAGCCTGCCCTTGGCCGCGGGCACGGAACCCCGGCCCAAAGCTGATGCCTACCCTGTCCACGCGGCAACACGCGATGTCTCGATCGGCGCTGAGTACCTGGTGCACAGCGTGCCCGCCCGCAACCTGACGTTTACCGCGCGTGACCACCTGGTCGTGGAGGTGGCTCTTTACGCTCCCAACGGAAAGACGCTGAACATCGCCCTCGAGCAGTTCAGCCTGCGCATCAACGGCAGGAGGGAGATGATCCAGCCGCAGTCGCCGGGTTTCGTGGCGGCCGGCTTCAAGTATCCGAATTGGGAGCCGCACCCCACGCTCGAAGCCGGCGCTGGCATGGGCGATGGCGGCGTGATTCTCGGCGCCCCGCAGGCCCGCCCGCGCTTCCCCGGCGATCCCACCGTCCGCCAGCCGCCGCTGCCGCCACGCGCCCCCTCCGCCGAAGAGGCAGCCGGCGTCGAGAAGGAATCGGCCGCCCGGCCGGAGGAAGTGGTTGTAGAAGCCGCGCTCTCCGAGGGCGCCATCCACTCCGCAGCCAGCGGCTACCTCTATTTCCCTTTCAAGGAAAAAACCAAATCGATTCACTCGCTCGACTTGCTCTATCGCGGCCCTGCCGGCACGGTCACCCTGCGGCTGTTCTGAGGCTGGCCGCGCCCCGCCCAACAATCTCACCCCGCAGACCACCAGGTCGCCTCTCCGCCCTGCTTCCAACCCCGTTTCCCTCTCGCCGAGTCGTAAGAGTCGTAAGGCGTATCCCTGGCGAAAGTCAGTACTAAAGCTACTCGATAAGGGTACCAGCGCTCCATTGGAAAGAGCCCGCATTTCGCTCAAAATGGGCCGGTTACGTTTGTCAAGGATGGCATGAACGGGCGCAGCCCCAATTACAACTCGGTATTGCTGATGCTGGCGGCGCTGGTGGGGATCAGCATCTTCCGAGGCTGGTTCACCGTGGCGCTCATGGCGCTGCCCATCTTCTTCCTGGTTCTGCACTCTTCCCAGCTTCACACCGGCAAGCTCTCGGCAGAGCGGCGGCACTCCCACGAAATCGACCAGCTTCATTTGCGGACCATCGAGGCGCTCGCGGTGGCCATCGATGCCAAGGACAACACCACTCACCAGCACCTGGAGCGCGTCGTCGTCTACGCCGAGGCCATCGGCAAAGAGATGGGCCTCGCGGAGAACGAGCTGCGGGCCTTGCACGCCGCAGCCCTGTTGCATGACATCGGCAAGCTCGCCGTGCCCGAGTACATCATCTCCAAACCCGGCCGCCTGACGGAGGAGGAGTTCGAGAAGATGAAGATCCACACCGTGGTAGGGGCCGAGATTCTGGAGCGGGTGCAGTTCCCCTACCCGGTGGTGCCCATCGTGCGGTCGCATCACGAGCGATGGAACGGCACCGGCTACCCCGACGGCCTGAAAGGAGAGGAAATCCCGGTCGGCGCGCGCATCCTCTCGGTGGTCGACTCGTTTGACGCGCTTTCCTCCGACCGGCAATATCGACGGGCTCTCTCGCCCGAGAAGGCTATGGCGGCCATCAAAAAGGACGCCGGCACGCTCTACGATCCGAAAATTGTCGAGGTGATGGATCAGCTCTATCCCAGCATCGAGCCTTTGGTAAAAGAGTACCAGCGCCCCGACGTCAGGCTCTCGACCCGCTTGAAGATCGAGAAAGGCGCCGCGCCCAGGGCCGGGCTGTCGGTGGAAAAAGCGGGCGACACCTCTTCCGCTCTGTATTCGATCGTGCAGGCGCGGGAAGAGCTGCGCGTGCTGTACGACATCACGCAGGCGCTGGGCAACAGCCTGAGCGTGGACGAGACGCTGCGGCTGCTGGCCGAGCAGTTGCAGAAACTGATTCACTACGACGCCATCGCGATTTACCTGATCCGCGACGGCAAATTGATCCCGCGTTTC
>DASQHK010000173.1:0-8137 GCA_035632135.1 Bryobacterales bacterium | reverse complement strand
AGCCCCCGACGCCGCCTGTGGGTCCAGCACCCTCCCGAACACCAGCATCAGCACGGCTCCGAGCAGCGGGAACAGCGGAATCAGCCAGATCTGGTCGAGGAAGTTCATGGTCACCACTTCAACAAGTCCACCTCGTCCGCCAGCACCGTTTCTTTGTTCCGAAACAGCGCGATTAAAATCCCCAGTCCGACCGCGGCTTCCGCCACCGCATCAGTGATTACGAAGATGGCGAAGATTTGCCCGTTCACACTGTTCAGCGCGTGCGAGAACGCAATCAGGTTAATGTTCACCGCGTTCAGAATGAGCTCGATCGACATCAGAATAATCACGATGTTGCGCCGTGTCAGCACACCCACCGTTCCAATGAGCAGCAGCGCCGCGCTCAGAGCCAGGTAATGAACCGTGGTAATCGGATACATCGTCAGATCCTTTTCTTCGCCATGATCACCGAGCCCACCACCGCCACCAGCAACAGCACCGACACCAGCTCGAACGGCAGCAGATACTGGGAAAACAGGCCGTCCGCCAACAGTTCGGTGTTGCCCATCCCAGTGACCGCCGGCGCGGGGCCGCCCAATTCCGCGATTCGGAACGCGGTTTTTCCGCGAAAGATGAAATAGCCGATTTCCAGTCCCGCGGCCGCCGACGCGATCAGCGCCACGCGCCAGTGCCGGCTGAACTGCCGCTGCTTGGCCGCGAGATCCAGATTCACCAGCATGATCACGAACAGGAACAGCACCATGATGCCGCCGACGTAGAGGATCACTTGCACGCCGGCCAGGAACTCGGCCCGCTGGAGCAGGTACAGGCCCGCCACCCCGAGCAGGCTGGTGATCAGCCAGATGGCGCTATGAACGACGTTCTTGCGCGTGATGGTCAGGATGCCGCCGCCCAGCGCGAGCGCCGCAAAAATGTAGAACAGTAATGTGTCGAGCACTTTTTTCTTACCAGCGCCGTCCCATGCTGTGCCGGACGACAGCCCGGAAACGGGGAACCGCTCCCTCACGCTCGCGGCTCAGAGCGGCGTCCCGTTGCGGCCAGTTACTGAGCCGCGCGCGTCAGCAAGCGGTTTCCAGTACGCCTTTTCCGCAGCCTGCTAGTGCGTGTACTGCGTCGGTCTCGGCCCTTCTTCCAAAATCTGCCGGTCCCAGATCTGTCCCTCGCGGGTGTAAGTGGCAAGCTCGAAGTCCTGCGTCAGCTCCAGCGCGTCCACCGGGCAGGCGTCCTCGCACAAGCCGCAGAACATGCAGCGGGAGGTGTCGTAGGTGAACGTGGTGAGCTCCTTGCGCCTAGTCTCTTCGTTGCGCTCGCTGGTGACCACGATCAACCGCTCGGGGCAGGCCAGCGCGCAGAGGTTGCAGGCGATGCACAGCGTCTCGCCGGTGTCCGGATTCGTGTTCAGGCGCGGCGCGCCGCGATAGCGCTCCGCCACCTTGGGCCGCTCGGCCGGGTATTGCTCGGTGTAGATGTACTCCGGCTTTTGGTTGCGGAAGGTAACCCACAGGCCCTGAATCAGGTCCACCAGGAAGATTGTGCGCAGCAACTTCTTCATGTCTTTATCTTACCGCGCCCTCACCGCCAGCAGCATCACCACGCCGTTGACGATCAGCGCGCCGATCCCAATGGGGATCATATAACGCCAGCCCACCCGCATGAGCTGGTCGTAGCGGAACCGGGGAAACGTCCCGCGATACCAAATGAAACAGTACAGGATAGCCGATACCTTGAACAAAAACCAGAACAACCCGATGATCTGCCCGTTGACCGCCGGAATCAGAAACAGCAGCGCCAGCAGCAGCATGGCGCCGGCCAGGACCGCCATGATCGCCCTCTCGTACGACAGCTTGCGCCGCGTCATGCCGACGGCGCAGCCGGCGCCGATCACCCCGAACAGCAACGCGGGGAAGGCGTAGTCGAGCGGGTACTTCAGCAACTCGATGCTGGCGAACGGCCGCAGCCAGCCGCCCAGAAACAGCGTCACGGCGATCGAGGAAACCACGAACATGTTGGCGTACTCAGCCAGGAAGTAGAGCGACCACCGGAACCCGCTGTACTCGGTGTGGAAGCCAGCGACCAGCTCCGACTCGGCCTCCGGCAGATCGAACGGCGCGCGGTTGGTCTCGGCCACCGCGGCGATCGAGTACGTCACAAACGGAATGAACATCAGCCCGTAGTTGGAGAATGCGAACCAGATGTGCCGCTGCTCCTGCGCCAGCACGATGCCGCGCATGCTCAGCGTGCCCGCCACCATCAGCCCGGAGACGATGGCGAAGCCCATCGCCACCTCATAACTCACCATCTGCGCCGCCGAGCGCAGCGAGCCGAGCAGCGAATAGTGGCTGTTGGAGGCCCAGCCGCCCAGAATGGTGCCCAGAATGCCCACCGACGAAAAGGCCAGGATCACCAGCAAGCCGATGTTCACGTCGGCCACCTGAATGTTCGGCGCCATGGGCAGCACGGAAAAGGCTGTGAGCGCGGTGACGGTGGAAAGCACCGGCGCCATCCAGAACACCCAGCGGTCGGAGGCCGACGGGATGATGTCTTCCTTCAGCAGCAGCTTCAGCGCATCGGCCAGCGGCTGCAGGAAGCCGTACGGCCCCACCCGCATCGGCCCCAGCCGGACTTGGAAATCGGCCAGCACCTTGCGTTCCGCCAGCACGATGTAGCCCGCCATCAGCGGAAACACCAGGATGATCACCGCCGTGATGATCAGCGGCTTCAGGTAAAGCTGCAAGAGGTGAAGGGCGGCGTCCATTAGCGGTCCACCTCGCCCAGGACAATATCAATGGTACCGATGATGGCGACCACGTCGGCGATCAGGCTGCCGCGGCACATGCGGTCGAGCGCCTGCAGGTTCACAAACGACGGCGGGCGCACGCGCACGCGATAGGGCTGCGTCGAGCCGTCGCTCACCACGAAGTAGCCCAGCTCGCCCTTGGGCGCTTCAATCGATACGTAGCATTCGCCCACCGGCGGCTTCATCACCTTCGGCGCTTTGCCCATGATCGGCCCGGTGGGGAGGCCCTCTACCGCCTGGCGCATGATGCGCACCGACTGCCGCATCTCTTCCATCCTCACAAGGTATCGATCATAGGTGTCGGCGTTCCGGCCGGTCGGAACGATGAAATCGTATTTCTCGTAGCCCGAGTAGGGCTGCGCCTTGCGCAAGTCCCACTCGACGCCGGCCGCTCGCAGCACCGGCCCGGTCACGCCGAAGTCCTTGCACTCCTCGGCGGTCAGAATGCCGACTCCCTTCGTTCGCCCCACCCAGATGCGGTTGCTGGTGAGCAGCTCCTCGTACTCATCCACCTTAGCCGGGAACATGTCACAAAAAGCCAGCACTTCCTTCTCGAAGGTGTCGTAGGTTTCGTATTGCAGGCCGCCAATGCGGAAGGCGTGGGTGGTGAGGCGGGCGCCGCAATAGTTCTCGAAAATCTTCAGCGCCTCTTCCCGCTCGCGGAAGGTGTAGAACACCGGCGTGATCGCGCCGATGTCAAGCGCGTGCGTGCCCAGCCACAGCAGGTGGCTCGAAATCCGGTTCAGCTCGGTGAGGATCACGCGCACCGCCTGCGCGCGCGGCGGCGCCTCGATGTTCAGAAGCTTCTCGATCGCCAGGCAGTAGCCCAGGCCATTCGAGACCGCCGCCACATAATCCATGCGGTCCACGTAAGGCGCAAACTGCACGTAGGTGCGGTGCTCGGCGATCTTTTCCACGCCCCGGTGCAGGTAGCCGATCACGCACTCGCAGCCCAGCACTTTTTCCCCGTCCAGCTTCAAAATCACGCGCAACACCCCGTGCGTGGAAGGGTGCTGCGGCCCCATGTTGATCACCAGCTCGTTGGCGTCTAGAAAAGTGGCGTCCGGCATGCTTTTACTGCCCGCTCTCAATGTGCAGATTCTCCTGCACCCAGCGCTCGTCCTGCTGGATGATCCCGTACTCCTTGCGCAGCGGATAGCCCTGCCACTCCTCGGGCAGCAGAATGCGCTTCATGTCCGGATGGCCCTCGAAGCGGATGCCGAACATGTCGAACACCTCCCGCTCCAGCCAGTTGGCGCCGGCGTAGACGCCGGTGGCAGTGGGAACGGTCTCGCCGTCCGCGGCGAACGTCTTCACGCGGATACGCTCGTTGTGCGGCGGAAAGCGGTAGAGAACGTAGACCAGATCAAACCGCTTCTCGCGCTTCGGGTAGTCCACGGCCGTGATGTCGACCAGGTATTCAAACTCCTCCTCGATCTTCAGAAATTCGAGAATGGGAATCAGGGCCGCCGCCTCAACAACCAGAAAATTTTGGCCCAGGTAGGCCGAGAACTCCCGGACGCTTTCGCCGAAGCGGCTCTTGAGTTTCTCGGTGAGCGGACTCTCCCAGGGCGTTACCGCCATCGCGGGCGGCGGTTTCGGCGGGGCGTGCCCCGCCGGCTTTTGCTCTTCTGCCATGCGTCAGTCGGACCACGGGGCTCCATGCCGCCCTCGCTGCCCATTCTTTTGTGAACTTCATAGGTCTATCACAGCCCCCATTGGGTGTCAAACACTGCACGAACGGCCACGGACACAGAGGGAAATCCATATCCTTCGCTCTTCATCCGTACTATTGCCACTGGGGTGGCGCGGGTGCTACGCTGACCTCTAGCGTACGAAGAGGCACGTTCTGGGAGCGCTTGGGATGGCCTTCCGCCCAGTGCAATTCCTAACCCGACTCCGCAAGGGCCCCGTGCTGCTGGCCGGCTTCACGGCGGTGATGATTGTTCTCATCCTTTCCGCCATTGAGGGCCTTCAGATCCAGCAGCGCGCCCACGAGCAAACGGTGGATATCTACCACCGCCACCTGCACGAAGAGGAAATGCTCGACCGCTTCCGCAGCTACTTCTCCAGCGGCGGCACCTACGCCCGCGATTTCTTACTGAGCCGCCGGCCCGATCGGGTCGCCACCTACCGCAAACAATTGGCACAATTGAAAGCCAACTCGCAGCAGACGCTGCAGGAACTGCGCCAGTTTCCGGCCTTGCAGTCCACCCCCACGCTGGAGGCGGAGCTGCAGGAGTTCTGGGACGTGCTCGACTCGATCGCCGGCTGGTCGGACCAACAGCGCGCCGAGCAGGGCTATGACTTCGTGCAGCAACAGATCGTGTCCCGCCGCGACGCCGCCGGCAAAGTGGCGCTGGCCTTGTCGCGCGCCCGGCAGAATGCGCTCCAAAGCAAAGAGGTCGAGTTTCGCCACGCCCGCAACTCCGCCTTTGTGGAGCTGTTTGTCATCCTGCTGGCAGGCCTGCTGCTCGCTTACGCCGCCACGTACATAAGTCTGACGCGCTCGCGCGAACTGGAGCAGGAAACAGCGGCCCACTACGATGAGCTGGTGCGCGCCAAGCGCGATCTCGAACGGCTCTCGATGCGTCTGCTGGAGGTGCAGGAGGACGAGCGCCGCCGCATCGCGCGCGAACTGCACGACGAAATCGGCCAGACGCTCACCGCCCTGCGAATCGAGATTTCCGCCGCCCAGTCGCAGTGGAAGGCGGGCGCGCCGGAGGTCCCCGAAAGGCTGGAGCGTGCGCGCGCCCTGGCCGACAAGACGGTCAAGACCGTGCGCTACATCTCGCTGCTGCTGCGCCCCTCTTTGCTCGACGATCTTGGCCTCGGCCCGGCGCTGCACTGGCAGGCGGAGGACTTCACGCACCGCACCGGCATTCCGGTGGAGTTTTCGCAAGAGGACTTTCCCCCGTTTCTTCCCGACGCCCACCGCACCTGCGTCTACCGTATCGTGCAGGAAGCGCTGCACAATTGCGACCGGCACGCAGCGGCCTCGCGGGTGCGGCTCTCCGTTTGTCTGGTGCGCGAGAATCTGATTGTGGAGATTGAAGACGACGGCCGCGGCTTCGACGCGGCTCCGAAGGGCGCCCCGCGCCGCCTCACGGGCCTCGGCCTGCGCGGCATGACCGAGCGCGCCGCCATGCTGGGCGGCATCGTCCACATCGATTCCTCGCCCGGCGCTGGAACCCATGTGACCCTGCTGCTGCCCCTTGCCGGCGTGGCAACCTCGGCCGAGCCAGGCGCCGGCGAACAGAGGGAACAGAAGGAGCAGAAGAAGGAAGGGGTGATCGCCTGATGCCGGCGCCGCCGATTCGCGTGGAGCTGGCCGACGACCACACCCTGTTGCGCCAGGGCCTGCGCCGGATTCTGGAGAGCCGCCCCGGCATGGTGGTGGTCGCCGAGGCTGTCTCCGGCCTGGAGGCCGTCGAGCTGGCCCGCCTGCACCAGCCGGACGTGGCGGTGGTCGACGTGGGCATGAAGGAGCTTAACGGCATCGAAGCCACCGCACAAATCTTGCGCGCCTCGCCGCAGACCGCCGTGCTGATCCTCAGCATGCACAGTGACGAGCGCTATGTCACGCAGTCCGTGCGAGCCGGCGCGCGCGGCTATCTGTTGAAGGACGCCGTGGAGGAGGAGCTTATCCAGGCCATCGAGCAGGTCCACAAAGGCGAATCGTTCTTCAGCCCCGCCATCGCCAAGCTCATCCAGGACCGTTACTCCCGCGACGTGAAGTCGCGCCAGGTCGACGACCGCTACGAGCTGCTCACCCAGCGCGAGCGCCAGATCTACCAGTTGCTGGCCGAGGGCAACAGCAACAAAGAGGTCGCCGCGCGCCTCAGCCTCAGCCTGCATACTGTTGAAACCCATCGTGCCCACATCATGGAGAAGCTCGACGTCCACAGTCCCGCCGAACTGGCCCTGAGCGCCGTCCGCCGGGGCTTGGTGTTCTGAAGGGCCGCCCGACGGCCTCGCGCCTGCGCCCCGCGCGCGCATACGCCCGGTGGTGCGTCCGCCTGGCGGATGGCGGGCTAAGTTGTTCTGCGAGAGAAACATACGGACGGGCCTCTGGGCTCAAGATCACGCAGACTCCTGAGGGTGAAAGCAGGACCTTCCGCGTGGACGTAACCCTTTCAGAACATTTGCAATCCGGAAGCCTGGCCGGCAAGGTCGAGGTGCTGACCGACGACCCCGCCGTCCCAGAGTTGATAATCCCTGTCACCGGCCATATCCAGTGAGCCATGCTGAGGGGTCCCCTCACCTCAATTCCTGACCGGCATACAACCTTTGTTGTACGGGGCCGAAACGGGCGTTTATAAGTACTAGCCCGTTGGATACATTTTCCTCTCAGGGCTTCCGTGTGGCTATTTCCCCACTTGTAGACCGCCCTTGCCCGTGGTAGGCTGCACTAATCGGTCAGAGAGGGAACTGGGATAGAAGGGTTCGCGGCGGTTGCGGTGATGTTGCAGCCGCTTCGGCGAGGGAAAACTGGGCGAGATCTACTGCGGCGCCGACTTCGCAGTTTGCGAGGTCGAGGGGGCTTTTTTTGCGTCCCCCTGCGGAGAGGAGGAGGGAGAGCCGAGAAGGCGTAGTCGTTCCCAGTTACGCGCCCACTCGTCAGTAGCCAAGCGAGATTCGACAGCAAGCCCATCTCAAGCGAGATTGAGAACTTAACCGTTTTGGAGGAGAAAAAGAGTTTATGAAGAGATTGACATTGTTTTTCGCAATCGCCCTGCTGGTTGCGGCGCTGGGAGCGATCCCGGTCTTCGCGGCATCCAGCGGTAATTTCAGCGCGACCGGCACCTCCGCCTCGTGCGTAATCTGCAACGGCGTCACCAACAGCACCAATCCCGCATGCAGCGGTGTCGGAGTCGGCCAATTTGGCGGGGGAACCACGTTAACGAATTTCACTGCGGACATCTCGACCTCGAACGGGAACGGCGTGACATTAGACATCCGGCCCGACCTGGTTACCGGGTTGTTCACCGACACGAAGATCAGTACGATCACTTCGACCGCAACAGCAGAAGTCGGGATTCAGGTGTGCGTGAGCGTCGATGGGAGCGGTGCGGGCGTACTGCCCACCCCGTGCGTGATTTATAACGAGCGCTTCCAGCAGCTCAGCTCTCAGCTGTTCTCACAGCTCACGGCATGTACGGCGGCCCCAACCGGAACCGCTTGCTCCACGAATTCCCCTAGCTGCACAGCGGGGTGCCCGGCTGGCGGGACCTGCACGTGCCAGCTTGGTACGACCGGCACTTGCACAACGAATACCGGCACCGCGTGCACCTCGGATGCCACATGCAGCGCCATCACCGCGGGCGATACGTGCAACTT
>DASQHK010000172.1:0-5168 GCA_035632135.1 Bryobacterales bacterium | reverse complement strand
CTGGAGGGAGAGCTGCGGCTGGAGCGCTGGAGGCTGGGGCGCCTCGAAAAGGCCGCTGTAGCGCTGGTGGCGCTCGAGGTGTTGGCGTCGCTCGCGGAGCGGCTGGCGGGGCGGGCGGTTCCGGGGCGTGAGGCGCTGCGCCTGGCAGCTTACGCAGCGGCGGTGTATCTCCTGATCAAGCTGCTGCGAGCGGCCGCGCGCACGCTGCTGTGGAGGGTGCGCAACCGGATGATCGTGCTGTTTCTGTTCATCGGGGTGGTGCCGCTGTTGCTGGTGGCGGCGCTGGTGGGCGTGGGCGGATACATCCTGATCGGGCAGGCAGCGGTGTACATGGCGACGACGGAACTCGATCGGCGCGCGGGAAGGCTGGAAGGGACGGCGAAGGCGCTGCTGTGGAGCATGGAAGCGGCGGAGCCGGCGAAGCGGGCGGCCCTGGCGCGAACCTTCCTGGGGCGCGCGGCGGAAACCTGGCCGGGCCTGGAGGCGCTGGTGCGGGAAGCGGGGCAAACGACGGTGTTCCCCGAGGGGAGTGAGCTGGAGCCGCCGCCGGCGGAGCGGAGCGCGGCGCGGGCGATCGTGAAACGCAACGGGGAGTTCTACCTGATGGCGCGGGCGAGCGGCGCGACGGCGAGGATCGGCGAGCAGGCCGGCGCGGCGCGATCGGTGATTGCGGCGCAGGCGCCGGGGAGCGCCGGGCCGGAGAAGCCGGCGGCGGTGGAGGCGGCGCTGTTTGAGCCTCTGAGTGAGACCTACCTGGCCGGGCTGGCGCCGGGGCTGGGGAAAGTCCGCATCTTCCCGTGGCGCCGCGACGAGCTGGGGCGGCTGGCGCCGGACTCGGGCTACCGGCGCTTGGCCTCGGAGACGCAGGGGCAGGTTCCGGCGGCAGCGTTCCGATTCGATTACGAAATCGTTTGGGGGACCTCGCCGTTTACCGTGGCGGGATGGGGCGAGCAGGACCGTGACCAGTTCGTGAACGTGATCATCCACACGCGGCCGTCGGCGGTGTACCGGCTGCTGTTCGGGCCGCGGGCGGACGTGGCCAGCTTCATCACGGTGCTGCTGATCGGCCTCTCGGCGGCGCTGCTGGTGGTGGAGATGGTTTCACTCGTAACGGGGATATCGATCACGCGCACGCTCACCCGGAGCGTCCACGAGCTGTATGTCGGGACGCAAAAAGTGAACCGGGGGGATTTTTCGCACCGCATCCCGATCGGCGGGCACGACCAGTTGGCCGAGCTGGCGCGGTCGTTCAACAGCATGACGGCGTCGATCGAGGGGCTGATCGAGGAATCGAAGGAGCGGCAGCGGCTGGAGTCGGAGCTGGCCATCGCCCGGGAAGTGCAGGCGCAATTGTTCCCGAAAGTGCCGCCGCAGATGCGCGGCCTGGAGGTGCTGGGAGTTTGCAACGCGGCGCGGACGGTATCGGGGGACTATTTTGATTTTGTGAAGCTGTCGGAGGAGCGGCTGGCGCTGGCCATCGGAGACGTGGCGGGCAAAGGGATCTCGGGGGCGCTGCTGATGGCGTCCATTCAGTCGATGCTGCGGTCGCAGCTTTGGACAGCGGGAGGCGCAGCGGAGGGATCCCCAGAGGACGGGGCGTGGCGGTTTTCGACTTCCGGCCTGGTGGCGCGGTTGAACCAGCAGCTCTACGAAAATACGTCGCCGGAAAAATTCGCAACCTTCTTTTTCGGCGCGTACGACGACCGGCACGCGCTGCTGACCTACACCAACGCCGGGCACCTGCCGCCCGTGCTGATCCGCAAGGGCGAGCCGCGCCGGCTGGAGGTAAACGGGCTGATCGTCGGGGCGTTTCCGTTTGCGAAGTACGAGCAGAGCGAGATACCGCTCGAGGCAGGGGACGTGATGGTGGCGTTCACCGACGGCGTCACCGAGCCGGAGAACGAATTTGCGGAGGAGTTCGGGGAGGAGCGGCTGATCGAGATGTTGGTGAGGAGCTGGCGGAGAACGCCGCTGGAGATCATCGACGAAGTGATGCGAGCGGTCGGCCACTGGACGGGCAAGCCGGAGCTGCAGGACGACATGACAATGGTGGTGGCGCGGAGACTTTGAAAGAACGAAACCACAGATGAACACGGATGCACGCGGATCTAAGAAGAACCCATGAACTCGCTTTGGCGCCGGGTCGGGTTGATGCTGCTGGTGATGGCCTTGGTGCTGGCCTTCGGCACGGCGGGATTCGTGTGGATCGAGCATTGGCCGTGGTTCGACGCGTTTTACATGGCGCTGATCACGCTGACGACGGTGGGCTACGCCGAGGTGCACCCGCTTTCGCACACCGGGCGGATTTTTAATTCCATCCTGATCGCGGTTGGTGTTACAACGGTTTTCTTGGCCATCGGGGTGATCGCCCAGTTTGCGATTCAGGCGGAGCTGGGCGCTTACTTTGGCCGGCGGCGGCAAAAGAGGATGCTCGATAAATTATCGGACCACTACATCGTGTGCGGCGGAGGGCGCGTGGGGCGAAGCGTGATCCGGGAGCTGGCGCGGAACAACGCGCCGTTCGTGCTGGTCGATAGCGAGCCGGAGCGGGCGGAGTGGGCCATGGAGCTCGGTTACATGGCGGTGATCGCCGACGCGACGCAGGAGGAGACCTTGCAGGGGGTGCACATCGAGCGGGCCAGCGGCCTGGTGGCGGCGCTCCCCACCGACGCGCAGAACGTCTACGTGGTGCTGACGGCGCGAAACATGAACCCCGGCCTGCGCATCGTGGCGCGGGCGGCCGATGAGCAGGCCCACGCCAACTTGAAGCGGGCTGGGGCGAACGCGATGTTCACGCCGTATTCCTACACCGGCCACCGGCTGGCGCAGGCGCTGCTGCGGCCGCACGTGGTCAGCTTTCTGGACATGGCCTCGGCCTTCGAAGGCTCCGACCTGGATCTGTCGATCGAGCAGATCCGCGTGGGAGCGGAATCGCCGTGCGCGGCGCAGACGCTCGAGCAGGCGCGGCTGCCGCAGAAGTTCGGCATCATTGTCCTGGCGGTGATGAAGACGGACGGGAAGATGCAGTTCAACCCGTCGGGGCAGACGGCGATGCAGCCGGGGGACGTGCTGATCGCCATCGGGGAGACCACCAAGCTGCGCCGGCTCGAGGCGCACGTGGGCCGGTGATGAGATGAAAATTCTGACGGCGGCGCAGATGCGGGAAGTGGACCGGCGGACGGCGGAGGAGCGCGGGATCCCGTCGCTGCTTTTGATGGAGAACGCCGGCGCGCGCGTGTTCGAGTTTCTGGCGCACAGATTCGGGCCGCTGGCGAGCCAGCGCGTGGCGGTGCTGTGCGGCAAGGGGAACAACGGCGGGGATGGATTGGTCGTGGCCCGGCACTTGCTCACGCGAGGGCGCGCGGGAAAACTGACCGTCGTGCTGGCGGCGAGGCCCGAGACGCTGGTGGGCGATGCGGCGGCGAATTACCGGGCGTTTTGCGGCGTGGATGGGAGTGCGCGCATCGTCACCACCGAGAGCGAGTGGCAGACGGCCCTGGCCGCGATGGCCGATGCGACCCTGGTGGTGGACGCGCTGCTGGGAACGGGGCTCGCAGGCCCGGCCAAGGGGCTGGCGCTCGAAATCATTCGCGGCGTGAATGAGCGGCTGCGGCACGCGCAGGTGGTGGCCGTGGATATCCCCTCCGGGATGGCGAGCGACACCGGAGAGCAGGCCGGTGCGGCTATGCGGGCGGATCATACGGTGACGTTCACGGCGCCCAAGGTTGGCCAGATTTTTCCGCCGAATTGCCACGGCGTGGGCGAGCTGCACGTGGTTTCCATCGGCAGCGCGGCCAGTCTGTATGACCACGACCCGGAGCTGTATCTGGAGACCATCGACGCGGCGTATATCGCGCCGCTGTTCCAGCCGCGGGCGCCCGAGGCGCACAAGGGCGACTTCGGGCACGTGCTGGTGGTGGCGGGGTCGGCGTCCAAGCCGGGAGCGGCGATCCTGGCCGGGACGGCGGCGCTCAAGGCCGGCGCGGGCCTGGTGACGGTGGCGACGGCGGCGCGGGCGGCGGCGGTGGTGGCGGGGCATACGCCGGAGCTGATGACCGAACCGCTCCCGGAAACCGAACTCGGCACCGTGGGCATGGCGGCGTTCGACTACCAGCGTTTCGAGAAGATCGTGGAGAAGAAGGACGTGGTCGCCATCGGGCCGGGGCTCGGCACGAACGAGGAGACGCGGGCGTTTATGAGGAAGGCGGTGACGATGGTTCCTGCCCGGCTGGTGCTGGATGCCGACGCGCTGGTCGAGCAGAACATCCGCAAGGGCGCCGTGCTGACGCCGCACCCGGGCGAGATGGCGCGGCTGGCCGGAGTCAGTACTGCTGAGATCCAGAAGCGGCGCGTCGAAATCGCGCGGGAGTTTGCGCGGACGCACGAGGTTATCCTCGTGCTGAAAGGATTCCGCACCCTGGTGGCGCTGCCCGGCGGGCGCGTGATGGTCAATCTCACGGGGACGCCGGCCATGGCGTCAGGCGGCTCAGGCGACGTGCTGACAGGGATGATCGCCGGATTCCTGACGGAGTTTCACCAGGCCCCGGTGGAGCAGGCGGTGGCTGCGGCGGTGTTTCTGCACGGGCGGGCCGGGGAGCTGGCGGCGCGCGAGCGGGGCGAGCAGGGAACGACGGCGACCGATATCCTCCGGTGCATGAGCGCGGCGATCGCGGGCCTGGGCGATGGCTGAGCAGACGTTCCTGACCCGGTCGGAAGAGGAGACGATTACCGCCGGGCGCGAGATTGCGGCGAAGCTGCGGCCGCCGGCTTTGGTATTACTGATTGGTGAGCTCGGAGCAGGCAAGACCACCCTGGCCAAGGGGATTGTCAGCGGCCTGGGAGCGGCGCGGCCCGAGGATGTCGCCAGCCCGACCTTCACGCTGATCCACGAATACGGGCGCAATCCGAAAGTCTTTCACGTTGATCTGTACCGGCTCGACCGCGTGCCGGAGCTGGAGACGCTGGGTCTCGGCGACTTGTGGGACCAGAACGGGATCGTACTGATCGAGTGGGGAGAGAAGTTTGCGGCGCAGTTGCCGCCCGGGCGCGTGGAAATCCGCCTCGAATACGCCGGCGAGAAGGAGCGGCGCATCACGGTGGTCTGGTAGGATGGCAGACTTATGGAAACGCAACCGCAGCCGTGGGCGCTGATTTTAGGGGCGAGCAGC
>DASQHK010000171.1:0-4216 GCA_035632135.1 Bryobacterales bacterium | reverse complement strand
CCGAGGTGCTGCCCGTCCGCGCCAGCCCCATGGTCGCGCGCCGCGCCAGCCGCTTCAGTTGCTGCGGCAGAAGCGGCGCGTCGGTGGCGACTGCGATGATGATCGAGCCGACGTCTTCGAGCGCCGGGGCCGGAGTCGCCGACCGCAGAGCGCTGTCGGGAATCTCCGCGCCTACCGGAACGCCGGCCACGCGAAGCTGGTTTCTCGCGCCACAGTTGCACTGCACGAGCACCCCGACCGTGTAACCGCCGGTCTCGATCTGCACCCTGCGCGACGCCGTGCCGATGCCGCCCTTGAACCCGTAGCAGACCATGCCCGTGCCGCCGCCCACGGCGCCTTCCGCGGGCCGCCCCGGCCCGGCGCTCTCAATGGCCTGGAAGACGTGCTGCGGCTTTACATGGAAGCCGTTCACGTCGTTCAGCCGGCCGTCGAAGGTCTCGGCCACCACGGGCAGCGAGAAAAACGATTCGCCGTAGGTATTGGTCGGTGGCTTGAGGCCCGTCTTCGCCTGCCAGGCGATCACGGCGTCGCGCACTACGCCCACGCTATGGGTATTGGTGATCATCATGGGCCCGTCCAGAAAGCCCGATTCCTCGACCCAGGCGGTTCCGGTCATCTCGCCGTCGCCGTTCTGCGAAAACCAGCCGGCAAAGACCGGATCGTTGTTGCTCTTGCCTCGCGGCAAAATGGCCGTGACGCCGGTGCGCACCGGGCCGATCCCGACTTTGAGTTCCCCGCTGCCGGAGATGAGCGTGGTGTGGCCGATCTCGACGCCGGCCACGTCGGTGATGGCGTTGAGGGGTCCGGGAGCGCCGTCAAACGGAACGCCCAGGTCGCGCGCCCGCGGCTTCGCTTGCGGGCTAGCGGCCGCCGAGCACAAAAGAAGCAGCAGCGCCACGCGCGCTGCCAGGGCAAGCGGATGTGTTTGCATCGCCAACCTCCGTCTTGCCGAGTTTACACCCGCTGGCTGTGCACGAAGGCCTGCCGCAACACGCCGCCGGCCTGGCGCGTGAAACCCTTGGCCGCAAGATAAGCGGCGAATTTGCTTTCGCCGGCCGGCTCGCCGTTGATCTGCTCCACGACGAGCGGGTCGCCGCTGCGGCGGTCGAGATAAGCTGCGACAGCGCTGACATCGGCAGGGCGCACCCACCAGCGCGCGCCGTGGCCTTCCGCATAGAGCACGCCAGCGCCGTTTTCGAGCAGCACCTCGTTCGCGCCGCGCCGGTGGACGCGCCAGCCGGGGCCAGGCGCCAGATCGCCGCCATAGGGGCTGGCCGGGTCACAGGCATTTAGCAATACATAGCCGCCGTCGCCGGCGCTGCGCAACCGCTCCACGGCCTGCGGCAGCGCGAACTGCATGCCCGCCAGGCCATCGAGGAAATGCCCGCGCCGCAACTGGCCGCGCCACTCGCCGCGCTCCAGCTCGGGCAGCAGCTCGGTCCACGTTACGGCCGCCTCTTCGTGACGATGCCACTCGCGCGCCAGCACTCCGTAGCGGTGGAGCACGATCGAAGCCAGCTCCTGCCGCCGCGCTTCCTCTTCGATCCGCGGGTGGCGCAGCACAAACCACTTCCCTTCCCACCCCGGCAATTTGCGGAAGGCCTGCCGGAATCGCGCGACGGCCTCAGCGCGCGACGGGCGGTCGAGCGCATCGAGCAGCACCGGGCGCAGCGGCGACGCCTCGCGGCGCGCTCGGGTGGGCCGCTCCAGCCGCTCGATCTCGCGCAGCGAGTCGCAGGAAATGCGGCCGCTCCAGAACAGCTCCCCCAGCGCGGCGTTGATGCCCGTCAGCGACAAGCCGGTGTCGCGCCGGAGGTCGGCCATCATAGAGGGGCCTTGCTCGCCGAGGTAGTCGAGGAGACGCGCCGCGCCGCGGCTCAGCTCGGCGCTGGCTGGCGGCGCGAACAGCGCCCCACGGCCGCGGGCGAAGAAAACGAACCAGCCGGGCCGGAGCCCCGCCGCTAAAATCGTCCCGGAGCGAATCAGCTCCTCCAGTTCGCGCAGATCGCCCAAGCGCGCGCCGAGAATCTGCCGCCATTCGCCTGCCGGCAGCGGGTAGCCCTCAAGCTGCTCCAGCACATCGAGGATCGGCGCGCGCGCCGTCACGTGCTGCCAGTCCAGCGCGAAGCGGGCGTATGCTGCGAGCGGGCGCGGCTCGATCTCGCGCCGCAGCACGCCAAGCGAAGCGCGGTGGATGCGCTGCAAGATGGCCCGGGCGCACCAGCGATCACCAACCTCCACTACTTCCACGCCGGCGTCTCTGACCGCCCGCTCGGCAGCCTTGGTCGAAAGCCCGTAGCGTGCGGCGATCTCCTCGATACGAAACGGCCCATGTGTCTCGACGTAGCGGCGGATCACGAAAGCGTCCGCGCGGCGATGAGCGTAATGCTCGCGATCTTCGGCGGCGATCCAGCGGCGCTCACCAGACAGCTCGACGGCCATCGCCCGGCCATCGGCCAGCAACGGCTCGAGCAAGCCGGGCGTGCGGCAAACCGACTCCAGCTCGGCAGCATTCCGTTCGCCCACCCGCACCAGGATTTCGAGCAGGTCTTCGGGCGACCGCGCCTGGCGCAACGGCGTGCGAAATTGCAGCTCATCCTCGACGGAGCGCACGGCTTCGGGCCGCAGCAGGCGGCCCATCTCGGCCGGCGTCACAATGCTCGCCAGGACCTCGCGGTTGACGGCCAGAAGCTGCGCCGCGCGCTCGGCCGCCGGAGCATCGTAGTCATACATAAAGTTGGCCACGAAGCTGAACTGGAAGGCCGCGGCGAAAGGCGATGGCGCGGAGCGCTCGATCTCGGCCAGCCCGATCTCGCCGCTCTCGATGCCGGCGAGAACACGGAGAAAGTTCGGATAGTCGAGAGCGTCTTCAAGGCACTCCCGCGCGGCTTCGGCCACCACCGGGAACTCCGGAATCCCGGCCGCCTGGGCGAGCAGGTTGGCCGAGCGGATGCGGCTCAAGTAAAGCGGCGTGCGCTTGTGCGGCAGCGGGCGCGCCAGCAGCAGCGCGCGCTGGGCGCAGTGGCGGAAGCGCGTAGCGAACAGCGCCGAGCCCAGCACCTCCGCCCGGGCTTGCTCGCCGGCCTGTGCCGCGTCGAGCGAGCGGAGCGGGTTGCCTGGCGGCCGCTCGCCGCGCGGAAAAACCAGCACAACGCCGTCGTCGCCATGCATTGATTCGGGATCCAGGCCGCTCGATTCCCTCACCCGCCGCACTGCCAGCAGCTCGAGCAGCCCGTTCACGCGCCCGCCGAACACCGAGTGGATCACCATGCGCCAGTTGCCCAGCTCGTCGGGGAAGGTCTCGACCACGATGCGCCGGTCGGTGGGCAGCGCTCCCGCTTCCTGGCGCTGCTCGAGCCAATATTCGCGAAGGTTCCAGGCGCTGCGGCGATCGAGCCGGCATTGCGCCTCGAGATTCTCAAGACAGTTCGGCGCGTCGAGATCGAGTTCGCGCCGGAAGCGGCCGATCTCGACGCTCAGCTCGTAATCGCGGCCAATGCCTTCGCCGTGCCAGAACGGCAGCTTGGGCAACAGCGCCCCCGGCGCCGGCTCCACGATCACGTGATGCGGCGTCACCTCCGCCAGCCGGTAGACGCTCGAGCCGAGCAGAAACGCCGTGCCCACGCGCGTCTCGAAAATAAATTCTTCGTCCAGCTCGCCGAGCTTGGTCTTCCTTCCGGCGAGGTAAACCGGATAGAGGCCGCGGTCCGGAATGGCGCCGGCATTGAGCACGGCGAGGCGGCGGCTGTGCGAAAGTCCGGCGACGCGGCCATTCACGGCGTCGAGCGAAACGGCCGGCCGCAGGTCGCGGACGTTGCGCCCCGCGAGCGTCTCGACCACGCGATCAAACACCGGCCGCGGCAATTCCCGGTAGCAGTAAGACCGCCGGACCATGGCAAAGAGCCGGTCGAGATCAACCGGCTCGACCGCGGCGCAGGCGACGATCTGTTGCGCCAGCACGTCGGTGGCGTTGCGGGGAATGCGGATCGGCTCGAGAAAATCGGCGTCCAGCAGCCGCGCGATCACCGCGCACTCGGCCAGGTCGTCGCGGAAGGTTGGGAAGAAGCGCCCCTTACTGGTGGCGCTGACCAGGTGCCCGGAACGGCCGATGCGCTGCAGCGCGCGCGTCACCGACTTGGGGGACTGCAACTGCACCACCAGTTCGATGGCGCCGATGTCGATGCCCAGCTCAAGCGCCGAGGTGGCGACCAGGCAG
>DASQHK010000170.1:0-6703 GCA_035632135.1 Bryobacterales bacterium | reverse complement strand
GCGGCCATAGGCCACCAGCGGCGCCCGCGCTTCGTGACGTGAGCCGTGCGAGCGGACCCGGACCGGCTCACGGGACTGCTCCAGCTCGCCGAAGGCGGTGTCTTGGGGAGCCAGCAAAAACAGGTCCCCGATGCGGCGTGGATAGAGGTGAAAAAGGCGGGCCGCTTCCGGGGCTTCGTAAATCTCCTCCACTTCGGGCATTCCCTTCAGCACTTCATACGCTTTGGACCGGTCGGCGGGACGATTCAGAAATACATAGCAGGATCCGCCAAGGTTCTGATGATGCACCGTGTGCTTGTCGCGGATGATCGGCTCGACGTACGCCTCGATCGCATTCGCTTTCAGAATCCGGGCCGGATCGGCGGCTCGCCGTTTGGCGTTCATGCCATGGTCGGCGGTGAGGTAAACCTCGAGGCGCGGATGATCGCCAACGATCTCGCCAAGCAGCTTGTCCACCCGGTGCAGGTGCTCGAGAGAAGGCTCCGCATCGGGCGCGTAGGTGTGCATCATGTAGTCCGTGGTCGAGAGGTACAGCAGGTCGATGCGATCGTTTTTCAGGATGTAGCGGGCGGCCCGCAACGACCAGTAATTCACCTCCGCCGAGTAAATGTTCTCCTGCTTGCCGATTTTCTGCACGTATTCCGGCGGAGGGTTCTCAGCCGACAGCGCGATATCGGCGCCGCGGCTGCAAAGCGTCCGAACTTTGTCCTTGGAAGCGACCAGGGCGCTGCGCCATCCCAGCGCCCGTGCTTTCTCGAAGATGGTCGGCCGCAACAAAAATTCCGCTGATTCCATCTCCGTGGCGGTCTTTGTCTCGCGGTCGTAGTAATAGTTCGTCGTGATCCCGTGCTCGCTCGGAAAACATCCCGTCACCAGCGACGCATTATTTACGTTGGTGACGGAAGGGATAACCGCCCGGCCAATCTTCGAAGCGCCCTCGCGGCCCATGCGCTTGAGATTGGGCATGTCGCTCGCTTCCAGATACTCGGGGCCGAAGCCGTCCACGAGCACGATCAGAATCTTGCGCCTTGGCGCGGCGCTGGCTTTGGAGGCGAGCGCCGCAGCCGCCGCGCCCTGGACGGAATGCCGCAGAAAATGCCGCCGCGTCGTCATCCGTTTCAGTGGCTCAGCATCTTCGCCAGCGCGTCTGCCCCGGCCTTCGCCGCCATGCCATCCTGCTGCGCGCTGCCGCCGCTAACCCCGATCGCACCGATGACTTTTCCGTCCGCCAGGAGTGGCACGCCGCCTTCCACCGGCATCGCCCCGGGCACCTTCAGCACGCCCATGCGGCCGGCGGCCAGGGCGTCCTCGAATACCTTGGTCGGGCGCTTGAACGCCAGGGCGCTCCGCGCTTTCTGCATGGCCACTTCGATGCTCCCGATCTGCGTATCATCCATGCGCTCCAGGTAGAGCAGGTTGCCGCCGTCATCCAGGATCGTGATGACCATCGTCCATTTGTGACTGGCGGCCTCCTGCTCGGCCGCCGCCGCGATCTGCTTGACCGTTTCGAGGTTCAGCGCTTTCTTTTCCGCCAACTGGGCCGTTCGCGCCGCGCCCGCCGCAAGAGACAGCGCCAGGGCCGCGCTCACAATCGCATTCGACCGGATTCTCATAGTCCTCCTCAGCTCTTCACGAACTTCTGCACACGCCAGTTGAGTTCGGCCACATAAATCTCTCCGGCGTTGCTCCGCGCGATGCCGTGCGCGCCCTCCACCTGTCCCGGCAGCCGGCCCTCCGGCGCCAGACTTCCCAGCTTCTGGCCTTCCAGGTTCAGCAGCACCACCTCCGCACCGCCCGCCGCCCACAGCCGCTGGTCCGGCGTCATCTGCAACCCCGAGAACGAGCCGATGTTGGCCCACTGCGCCAGGAACTTTCCATCGCCGTCAAAAATCTGGATGCGGTTGTTGCTCCGGTCGGAGACGTAAACCCTCCCCTGCGCGTCGAGCGCCACCGCGTGCGGCAGGTTAAACTCTCCCTCGCCTGCTCCCTTCTTTCCCCACTCGAAAAGATACCGCCCCTCGCGCGAAAACTTCACCACGCGCGAGTTTCCGTAGCCGTCCGAGACGTAGAAATCGCCGTTCGGGGTGAAGGCCACGTCGGTGGGCTGGTTGAAGTTGCCGCGGCCCACGCCGGCCACGTTCTGGCGGCCGAGCTGCAAGATGACGCGCCCTCGCGGATTCATCTTCAGCACCACGTGCGCCCCGACGTCGATCACCCAGAGGTTGTCCTCGCGGTCCACGCGCACCGTGTGGGAGCGCGTAATCATCCCGTCGCCCCAGGCCCTCACGAATTTCCCGTCGCTCTCGAACTCCATGATCGGATGCGGCCCGCGGTGGAACACGTAGACATGGCCGCGCGAGTCCGTCGTCACCCCCGCCACCTCCCCGAAGATCCACTCCGGCGGCAAGTCCGGCCAGTCCGGCACCACCCGGTACCCCAGCCCGGCGACGCCCCTTTGCCCGTAGAGCGCCCGAGCCATCAGGCCAGAAAGCAGCAAGCTGCGGCGCGATATTTCCATAGGCCCTCCTTGGCCCGGCATTATACCGGAAAACGCGGCCTGCTCTGTTCAGTTCTGGTTCTGGTACGAACTTTACGGGCAGTGCCGACATGGTACGATGTAGTGATCGTGTACCCGACCGGTTAGATGGCTAGGCTCTCCGCGATCATTGCAGTGCTATGAGCCGCAGAAGGGAGAGGCACAATGGGCGATCTCGTAATGAGAGCGGCCAACGAGTTGGGTCTTGGTGAGCACGTCTTTGTCAGGGAGTTCCCTGAGACACCTGACCCACTCGTAACGGTCAGCTATCCGCCGAGGGCGGTCCAAAGTAGGATTCCAGCCTACTACTTCATGGACGGCGACCTTCGGCAGGTCAAGGTTATTCTCAACGACCTTGCTAGAATGGCGCAGCAGTGAGACCTCGGGGGGGGCACTCCTTTTTGGGGTGCCCCATCGACAGGTGCGGGAAGCAACAGGTCATCGTGGAGGGCCCATGAGGATGGCGACTTTTGAAATCCATGCCCTGGTGATATGCGTGGTAGCGGGCTTTCTGGCGGCGCCGCTGCGTGCCGCGACCGCCGACTCCGCATCCTGGGACGAGAAGGCCGCCGCCGCTTACCTCGATCAGAGAGAAAACTGGTGGATGGACTCCGCGACCGCCGCCCGCGATCACGGCACCTTCTGCGTGTCGTGCCACACGGCCGTGCCGTATGCCATCGCGCGGCCTGCCCTGCGCGCGGCGCTGGCGGAGCAGGCGCCATCCCTCACCGAGCGCAGGCTGCTGGATAACGTCATCAAGCGCGTCCGGCTTTGGAACGAGGTCGAGCCGTTTTACAGCGACGCGAAGCGTGGTGTTCCCAAAACGGCCGAGTCCCGCGGGACGGAGGCCATTCTCAATGCGCTGATTCTCGCCAGCCGCGACGCTTACGACGGAAAGATCAGCAGCGACACGCGCGCGGCCTTCGAGAACCTGTGGGCGCTCCAGGTGAAGACCGGGGAGCAAAAAGGCGCGTGGTCGTGGCTGAATTTCCATAACGTGCCGTGGGAAGCGGGCGATTCGCAGTACTACGGAACAGCGCTCGCGGCCGTGGCGGTGGGGACCGCCCCGAACGGCTACCGCGCGACCCCCGAAATCCAGGACAATCTCGCGCTGCTCCGCGAGTACCTCGTTTCGAAGCGCGAGGCGCAATCCCCGATCAACCGCGTGGTGCTGCTGTGGGCCTCGGCGAAGCTGCCCGGGCTGCTGACGGCCGATCAGCAGCAGTTGCTCATCGACGAAGCCCTCCGCAGCCAGCGCGAAGACGGCGGCTGGAGCCTGGCGTCGCTCGTGGGCCCCTGGAAGCGCCATGACGGCACGCCCATCGAGACCAAGAGTGATGGCTACGCCACAGGCTTAGTCACGCTGGCGCTCGAGCAGGCGGGCCTCTCGCGCGAGCACCGCCCCTTGCAGCAAGGCCTGTCGTGGCTGGCGCGCAACCAGGACAAGGCGGAAGGCTCCTGGCCGGCCTACTCGTTGAACAAGCAGCGGGACCCGTCGACCTCCCCTGCGCATTTCATGAGCGACGCGGCGACGGCCTACGCCGTGCTGGCGCTGACGCAGTCCCCGCCGCGCCGATAGCGAACAAGGTGCAAGGATGGACAAGCGTGCGATGACGCGGCGAACGTTGCTCAAGTCGGGGCTGGCGTCCGGCGCCGCGCCGCTCGCGCTGCGCGCGGCCGGGCGCGACACCGCCACGGCGGCTGAGAACCGGCGTCCCGGCACCCTCGCCTGGCAGCTCAAGCATTACTCCTTCGACGCCGGCAGCGGCTCCGGCCTGCGCTCCCCCAGGCTCGAGGGCTACTGCTCCGCCACCAGCGTGTATCCGGGCGAGAAGATCCGCTTCTTCGCCAGCACGGACCCGGCGCGCAAATTCACCATCGACCTGCATCGCACCGGCTTCTACGGCGGCCAAGGCGGCCGGCACATGGCGCGCCTGGGGCCATTCGCCGGCGAGCCGCAGACGGTCCCCATGATGGGCATGGAGCGCGTGCGCGAGTGCGCCTGGCAGCCCGCCGCCGAGTTCGCCATTCCCGCCGACTGGCCGAGCGGCGTTTACCTCGGCAAGCTAGCGCTCGCCGGCGAGCCGGCCGAGAGCTACACGATTTTCATCGTCAAGAGCAAGCGGCCGGCCGAGATTCTCTTCCAGTGCTCCGACCTTACCTGGCAGGCCTACAACAAATGGCCCGGATGGGATTCGCTTTACGACGACGGGACGCCGAAGCGCAACAACGGCTACAGCTACATCGGCCCGCATGTGCGCGTGAGTTTCGACCGCCCTTACGCCCAATACGGCCAAGTGCACGAGGTGGCGCTGTCGCTCGGCTCGGGCGAATACCTGCTGTGGGAGCATCCGCTCTCGTTCTGGCTCGAGCAGCACGGCTACGACGTTACCTATTGCTCTAACCTGGACCTGGAGCGCGACCCGGCCCTGCTCGAGCGCTGCAAGATTTTTCTTTCCGCCGGCCACGACGAGTATTGGACGCGGCCGATGTACGAGAACGTGCTCGCGGCGCGCAACCGCGGCGTGAGCCTCGGATTTTTGAGCGGCAACGCCGTCTACCACACCATCGTCACCTACGACAGCGCGGTCACCAGCCAGCCGTTGCGGACCTTCGCGCGCCTGCATCGCTTCACCGACGAGCACCTGCTGATGGGCGCGCACTCCTATGGAACCGGCTACGGCGACTGGGTCATCACGAATGCGAAGCACTGGATCTTCGAGGGCGCGGGCGTGAAGGACGGCGACGCCATCGAGGGGCTGGTCGGCTGGGAGCACCACGGCGATCCGGCGTCGCTCCCGGACCTCGAGGTCATCGCCGCCGCGCCGCTCGCGCCCTTCAGCAAGCGCGATTCGAGCGGCCGCTTCGCGGCGGTGGTCTTCCCGGGGCCCAAAGGCAACTGGGTCTTCAACGCCGGAACCATCTGGTGGCCGGAGGGGCTCAGCTCGCCGCCGGGCCACGCCCCGGCTTCCTCACGGCTGGCACGCGCGCTGGGCGTAGATCCTCGCGTGCAGCGAATCACGCAGAATTTCCTGGAGCGCGCCCTGCGCGCCTGAGAGCGCAGATCATCCCTCAGCCGACGCGGGCAGGGACCGAATCCGCTCCAGAAACTGCGCCAGGAATACCAGGTTCTCGCGAAGCAGATCCATCGACCTGGCGGCGTTTTCTTCGGTCAGGTAATCCCAGCCGGTGTCCGACCAGAGCGTCCCGTAAGTCATGCCGAAAATCCGAATGCCCCGCTCCGGGATGGCCGCCGTTACCCCATGGCGCAAACCGCTCCAGCCGGTAAAAAAGAACGACACCGTGAGCGCGATGGTCCCGATCGCGCCGCTGTACACCATATCGCCACCGGGCCGCTTGGTCCCCTTGGCCGAGAGCAGCTCTCTCATCATTCCGTTCACCAGCTTGCGGAGCAGCGGGGCCTTTGCCGGCTGCACGTGACGCAGATCCGCGTCGTGCACCAGCTCCTTGGGAGGGTCGTCGCGTGGCTCAAAATCGAGGGTGGCGCGCGTCTTCGCCATCTGGACGACGCTTTGCGGGTCGTTGAGCATCGCCTTGGCCATGCCGAGGCCGCAGTAGCGCAGCCCCATCGAGTAGAAGGGCGATTGCAGCGCGGCGTGGAGCTGCACGCAGGCGGGATTCGTGGTTCGCAGCTCCTCGTACGCCCGCGCGATCAACGGCGGCGGAAAGAAGCACATCGCTCCGGCGCGCGCTGTCGCCTCGAGCAGCGGGCCGCGCTCGGCCACCGGCAGCGAAGCGAAGTAATCGAGGAAGCGGATGGTTCCGGAGCTTGGAATCCGAGTGACCTTCGGGAAGCCGGCCCCGGCCTCGGCCTCCCCGGCCAGCTCGGCCAGCAACAGGTCCCCGGTGCGGGAGAGCAAGTCCATGTCCAACGCATGAGGAGGAGGAGCGTGGCTCACGTTGGACTCGTCCGCCACCGATCGCTCAGAACGAGTATTTCAGGGCGAACTGCAAGTCCCGCATCGTCTTCGCTGAAGTAATCACGCCGAAGTTCGTGGGGCTGCGCGCATCCGAGCTGGGGGCGTTCCAGTTGGGGTGATTGGTGGCGTTGAACGCCTCGAACCGGAACTGCAACTGGTGGCTCTCGTGAACCGTAATGTTGCGGGCCAGCGAGAAGTCGGCGTTCCGCGTCCCCGGGTTGAACAG
>DASQHK010000169.1:0-2992 GCA_035632135.1 Bryobacterales bacterium | reverse complement strand
CGCTGGAAACTCGAAGGCCGCCGCAGCCTTCTCCAATGAAGATCGACCTGCTCATCGACGGCCGCCCGCACGCGGTAGACACGGAGGAACTGGCTTCCGCTGACATCCGGGAGGTCGAGCCGGGCGTCTACTCGGTTCTTCTCAACGGCCGCAGCTTCGAGGTAAAAATGGAGCCGGCCGCGGAAGGCTATTACGCCGGCGTCAATGGCCGCCGTTACGCCATCCAGGTGCGCGATCCCCGCCGCCGCAGCGCCCGCAACTCGCTCCAGGTTTCGGGCCGCCAGAAGATCGCCTCGCCCATGCCCGGCAAGGTGTTGCGCCTGCTCGTGCGCCCAGGCGACCAGGTCGCCGCCGGCCAAGGCCTGTTGGTGGTAGAGGCGATGAAGATGCAGAACGAGATCCGCTCCCCCAAGTCCGGCCGCGTCGTCTCGATCTTCGTGAGCGAGGGCGCCGCGGTCTCCGGCGGCGAGACGCTGGCCGAAGTGGAGTAGCTATGAAGAAGTCCTCCGCACACTCTGTCAGCTTTGTGTATACTTTCTCGATGAAAACAGCAGCCCTGCTGCTTCCTCTGTTTCTCCTCGCCGTTACGGCGAACCTGTCCGCCGCCGCCTTTCTCGACGTCCGCGCCCTCGGCGCCAAGGGCGATGGCTCGGCCAAGGACACCGCCGCCGTCCAGCGCACCATCGACGCTGCCGCGCAGCAGGGGGGCGGCGTGGTCGTCTTCCCCGCCGGCACTTACCTCTGCGGCACGATTCATTTGAAGAGCCACGTCACCCTGTATCTCTCGCCCGGCGCCACCATCGCCGAGAGCCCTGACAACGCCGACTTCGATCCCCCCGAGAAGCTCGACTACGATTCTCACGCCGACACGGAGACTACCTATTTCCACTATGCCCTGCTCGCCGGCGAAGACGTCGAAAGCATCACCATCGAGGGAGCCGGCACGATCGACGGCAACCGCACCCGTCGCCACGGTCCGAAGCCTATCGCCCTGAAGCGCTGCCGCCACGTCACCATTCGCGGCGTCACCGTCAAGAATTCCCCCAACTACGCCGTCAGCTTCCTCGGCTGCGACTACGTGGTTGTGGACGGCGTCACCGTGCTCAACAGCTACGCCGACGGCATCGACCCCGACAGCTCCCGCTACGTCCGCATCTCCAACTGCTTCGTCGATTCGAGCGACGACGCCATCTGCCCCAAGACTTCCCTCGCCCTCGGCCATCCCCGCTCCACCGAGCACCTGGTGGTGACCAACTGCAATCTCTCCACCTCCAGCAACAATTTCAAGCTCGGCACCGAATCGAGCGGCGACTTCAAGGACATCGCTTTCTCCAACTGCGTGATGTTCCGCCGCGAGCGCAACGCCGCGCGCGATCTGGCCGGTATCGCCCTCGAGTCGGTCGACGGCTCGCACATCGAGGGCGTGGTCATCTCCAACGTCAGCATGCAGGGCATCTTCTGCCCGATTTTCATTCGCCTCGGCAATCGAGGCCGCGGCCTGAACCCTCCCAAGCCCGGCTCCATCGAGAACGTGACGATTTCCAGCGTGGTCGCCGCCGGCTCCCAGATGACCAGCTCCATCACCGGTTTGGCAGGCGCTCCGGTGCGCCATCTAGTGCTTGATAATATCCAGTTGGCCGTGCAGGGCGGCGGCCAGCCCGGCAAGGGGCTGGATGTGCCGGAAGCGGAGGCCAAGTATCCCGAGTCGAAGATGTTCGGCGAGCTGCCGTCCTATGGCTTATACGTCCGCCACGTGGAAGGCCTCACGTTGCGCAACGTCCAGACCCGCTGGCTCTCCTCCGACCCTCGCCCCGCCATGATCTTCGATGATGTGAAGGACCTCGACATCGGCGGATTTGCGACCGACACCGTCGCCGGCTCTGAGCCGCTGCTGTGGTTCCACAAGGTGGTCGGAGCGTTCCTCCACGGCAGCCGCGCCCCGGTCAGCATGCCGCGTTTCCTGCGCCTCACTGAAACAGCCAAGGACCAAGTCCGCCTCGCCGATAACGACACCAGGTAAGCACCTTGCCCCAGATTTGCGCCAAGGCCGGCTCGGCAGCACCAACAACTTGTCGAGCAGCAGCTTGGGAGGATTGACAAGGCTTTAACAACCGTACTAACATCTGCCTATTGGCCGTGAAACAGCGGAGGGGGTTTTGTGACATTACATTCCGGAGGCATTCAAATGGCGTTTACTTCTATGTCGAAGCCGGCAGCGTTCCTGCTGGCGCTTACACTGGTAATCATCGCCCTGCCATCGCCGGCATGGGCGCAGGCGGTGGCGGTCGCGGAAGTGAGCGGTACGGTCACCGACTCCACCGGAGGCGTTCTCCCCGGCGCGCAGGTCACCATGACGGAGACCGACAAGCAACTGCCCCGGTCCACCGTCACCAACGCCAGCGGGCATTACATCCTAACCAACCTGCCGGTGGGCCCGTACAGGCTCGACGTTACAGCCAACGGCTTCAAGAATTATGTGCAGCCGAACATCGTCCTCCAGGTGGGCAATAACATTCAGGTCAATGTGACCATGCAGGTCGGAGCGATTACAGAGCTGGTGGAGGTAAGCGCCGTTGCGAGCATGGTCGAAACGAAGGAGAACTCCATCTCGGTAACGATGGATCAGCAGCGCATCAACGAGCTGCCGCTGAACGGACGGCAGGCAACTCAGTTGATCCTGGCGCTGGGCGCGTCCTCCTACGGCGATGCCGGGGATACGGGGAGCAAGACTTACTACAGCTCGACCAGGATTTCCGTGGCGGGCGGACAGAGCAATGGGACCGCCTACCTTCTGGATGGCGGCGACAACACGGACGCGATGTCGAACGTAAACCTGCCGTTCCCGTTCCCAGACGCCATCCAGGAGTTCAGCGTAGAGACCAGCGCTGTTTCGCCGCGCTTCGGGATTCACCCTGGCGCGACCGTCAACGTGGTGACCAAGTCGGGGTCGAACGATTTTCACGGCGATCTGTTTGAGTATCTGCGAAACGGC
>DASQHK010000168.1:0-14510 GCA_035632135.1 Bryobacterales bacterium | reverse complement strand
GGGACGCTGCGGATGATCTGCGGATAAACGGGCAGCCCGGCGGTCAGCTCGTCCAGAGTGCGGCCGGTGGCGGCCAGGATTTCGAGCACCTTGAGGGCGGTGAGGAGGCCGTCGCCGGTGGTGGCCCAGCGGCGGAAGATGATGTGGCCGGACTGCTCGCCGCCCAACTCGGCTTTGCGCCGGAGCATCTCTTCTAATACATACTTATCGCCCACCGGCGTGCGCACCACGGCGATGTCCTCGCGCTCCAGCGCCTTTTGCAGGCCGAGGTTGGCCATGGTGGTGGTCACCACGAGCGGCACGCGAAAATGGCGCGCGGCCATCCACAGCACGGCGTCGCCGTCAATTTCGCGGCCCGTGCCGGAGATAAACAGCGCGCGGTCGGCGTCGCCATCAAAGGCCACGCCCAGGTCGGACTTCGATTCGAGCACGGCGGCGCGCAGCGCGGCCAGATGCAGCGAGCCGCATTGCAGGTTGATATTGCGGCCGTTGGGCTGGTCGCCGATGAACTGGGCGCGCAGCCGCAGCCGGCGGAACAGCCGCGGCGCAATGCGGAAGGCCGCGCCGTTGGCGCAGTCGATGGTGAGGCGCAGATCGGCGCGCAAGGGCCGCTCCACGCAGGCCGCCAGGTGCTCGATGTAGGTCCGGGCCAGCGAAGGATCGGGGATCAGCGCGGAAAGCTCGCCGGGGCCGCCGCGCAGGCGGGCGATACCCTGCTCGACTTCATGCTCCTGCTCGTCGGGCAGCTTGAAGCCGGAATGAGCGAAAACCTTGATGCCGTTGTCCTGGTAGGGATTGTGCGAGGCCGAGATCATCACGCCGGCGACGAAACGGCCGTGCTGGGTGAGGTGGGCGATGGCGGGCGTGGTGATGACGCCGGCAAAGCAGGCGGGAACGCCGGCCAGCTCGAGGCCGGCCGCTAACCGCTGAGCGATACCGAGGCCGCTCTGGCGCGTATCGATGCCGATCAGCACGGCGGGCTTCGCATGGAGCTTGGCCACCAGCTCGCCGAGCGCCCGGCCGGCGGCGAACACGGTGGCGTGATCGAGCGGATACTGCCCGGCGACGCCACGAATGCCATCGGTGCCGAAGAGCTGCTTCATGCAACGGAAAGACGGCTTCCTCTCACCTCTTGCGCATCTCCACGCTGACCCTGACGGACTGCAGATCTTCGAAGCGCAGATGCGGGTCGGACAGGTAGGCGTTGGTAGTGAAGCTGGCGGGGCCGGCGAGATCGCCCAGATGAATGGTGTCGGTGACGGCGTGGTCGAGCAGAGCGACATGGCTCTCGGGGCCAACGACCTTGAGGGTCGGCGGGTCGATGGAATAGCTGGCGACTTCGTAACCGGCGTCGCCGGCGAAGCGCGGCACCACGGGCACGGCCCGCGTGGAGCGGCGCTCGAAGGCCAGGCGCAACTGGGAAGGAACGGATTTGACCAAGGTGACGCCGCGCGGCAAGATGACCTGCGAGCTATCAAGCGCGAACGTGCGGGTGCCAGGCTGCTGCACCGGCAGCAGGTCCAGCACCACGGCGACGTCGGCGCGGCTGATGGCGCGCAGCTCGCCCGCCGGCCCGCGGACCAGCAAGTGCACGTTGGCCTCCTGATCGGCGATGACCTCGAGATCCTTGGGCACGTTGTGAAATTCGACCGGCACGCTGATCGAAGTCTCCAGCTCCGGCTCGGCGGCGATCAACGCCCACAGCACCACGGCGGCCGCCAGCGACAAAGCCTTGAGACCGAAGTTGTGGAAGACATATTTGCGCAGGAGGCTCATCCGCGCTCCGCCTCCCCGGAAGGAGAGGGCAGCAGGGGGGAGGCCGGCGCCTCTGCGGCGTCGCCGGCTCCGAGGCCGGTCGCAAGGGCGCCTCCGCCGCGGGCGGCGGCGCGCCCGAAAGCACTCACCAGGCGCTGCCTTACTACATCAGGACCGATACCCAGCTCGATCGCGCCCGCCGAGGCGATCGAGATGCGGCCGTCCTGCTCGGAAACCACCAGCGCGATGCAGTCGCTCTCCTCGGTGACGCCGATGGCGGCGCGGTGGCGGGTGCCGAGCTGGCCGGCCAGCGCGGGATTGGTGGTGACCGGAAGGAAGCAGGCCGCGGCGGCGATCTTATCCTGCTGAATGATCACCGCGCCATCGTGCAGCGGGCCGCCGGGATAGAAGACGCTCAGCAGCAGGTCGTAGGAGAGCCGGGCGTCGAGCGCCACGCCGCTCTCCACGAACGTGCGCAGGCCGATGTCGCGCTCGATCACGATGAGGGCGCCGATGCGCGCCTGCGAGAGATGCGCGATGGCGAGCAGAACGTCGTCATAGGATTCCCGGCGCCCCAGCCGCGGTCCGCGAAAGAACGGGCGGCGGCCGAGCCGGCCGAGCGTGCGGCGAATCTCGGACTGAAACAGAACGATCACCGCCAGCATGGAGTAAGGAATCAGGTTGGCCATGATGGAATGAATCGTTTGCAGGCCGGCCAGCCGCGAGACGTAATAGAGAGCGCCGAGCAGCGAGAGGCCGAGCAGGATGTGGGCCGCGCGCGTGCCGCGCACCACCAGCAGCAGTTGGTAGATGAGGTAGGCCACCAGGCCAATATCGAGCGCCGCCGTCAGGGTGAGCCGCGGAAGATTGTTGAGGAGCGACTGAGGAATGCCGAACGGCATGAAAAAGGCCCGCCTGCCTCAGTACTATCTTAACCCAAGGCGCGGGCGGACGTTGCGGTGGTCCTAGCGCGGCAGCCCTTCGAGCGCGCGCACCAGCTCGGGCAACTGCCGGCCGGCTTCGCCGTCGCGGCCGAAGCGCGCGCGGTTGTAGGCGTGGGTGATGTCGCGCCACAGCCCGGCGCGGCTCGACGGGCACTGCGGCGGCTCGACGGTGGAGGCAAACTCAGCCGCCGTCTGCCAGCCCTCGCGGACAAAGCCGCAGCGCCTCATCTGGTCGAGGGCGCGGGTGTAGAGCAGCGTGCAGTCGCGTTCGCTGCCGCGTCCGCGCTGCACCCGCCACGCCGCCAGCCCGGCGCGGAGGCGCGGCCACGCCCGCCACGCCAAAAACGCCGCCAGCACTCCAGCAAGCGCAGCGAGCGGCGGCCCCGCTCGCGCCGGGGCCGGCTCGCGCTTCCAGCTCTCCCAGCGGCGCGCCGCCCATTGCCAGGCGCGGTCCCAGCTTTCCAGCCCCTCGTAGCCCGCGCGGTACCACTCCTCTTGCACGCTGCGAGCCAGGCCCAACTGCCGGCTCACGTCGTAGTCGAGCACCCAGTCGTTCCAGAAGGCCTCGAGCGCGTCCAGGTATTGCCACGACCGTCCGAGGCCGCCGGCCTCCTGCGGCTCCGGCGGCGTGGGGTCAAACGTCGTCCAGCCCAGCCCGGCGAAATACGCCTCGACCCACGCGTGCGCCTCGCTGGCGCGCACGGTGTAAGAGCCCGACAGCGGATTGTAGATGCCGCTCTGGAACCCCGTCGCCACCCGCGCCGGTATGCCGATGGCGCGCAGCATCACCGCCATCGCCGAGGCGAAATATTCGCAGTGCCCTTTCTTGCGCTCGAACAGAAAGTCGGCCAGCGGATCGGCGGGCCGCTGGACCGGCAGCTCGAGCGTGTAAACGTACTCCGTTCGCAGGTACTGCTCGATGGCCCGCGCGCGCTCGAAGGGCGTGGCCTGGGCGGCGGCAATGTGGCGGGCCAGCCGCGAAATCCGGGGGTCCAGCTCGGGCAATTGCAGGTAGGCTGCGCGGATCTGCGGCGGGTAGAGGCCGGTTACCTCTCGCGGCTCGTCGGGCCGGGCGCCCTCCACCAAGCTCCAGGCTTCGTAGCGCAGCGATTTCCAGCGCCCGCCCGGGATGGAGATCGCGCCGGTGTCGCTCACCTCGACGCGGGGGAAATCGCCCTCGATGGCTTCCGGCGTTCCAGCCAGGAACAGCGCGTCGCTATCCATCGGCGCGCGCACCACGCGGTAGCGAATCAGCGGCGAGCTTTGGGCCGAGAAGCCGGTGGCGCGCCGGAGCCGCCGCCACCGGCCGGCCCAGGCTGCGCCCGAGGACCCATCCCAAGGGACGCGCCCGCGCCACACCCCGCCGATCCAGTAGCTGCCGGCCGGATTCTCGAGCATCTTTCCGCTGGCCGGCGGATTGGACCATTTCGCGCCGTCGAAGCGCCGCAGCGCCCCGCCGCGCCATTTCAGGTTGTGCGGGCTGCCTTCGAGAATCCTGATGCGCATCACCGGCGTGTCGTCCTTCTCCACTCGTCCCGTGGCGCCGAGCACAATTTCGTCGGAAAATCCCAGCACCGATTCGCCACTGGGGGGCAAGTGGGCGAGGTAGGCGCCGGCCGCCCGCGGCACGGTGAAGAACAGCCCGAAGCCGAGCACGGCGATTCCCGCCGCCAGAGCCACACTCAGCGCGGCGAGGCGCCAGTACGAGCGGCCGGCCACCGCCCGATGATCCGTCTCTTCGCAGGCTCTCAGGATTTCGTATCGCGTCCGCGCCGCCACGGCGAAAATCAGGAAGAGGACCAGAAAGAACAGGATCCCCGGACTGGAGGTGAGCATGGCGGCCGAGAGAAGCTCCAGGAACGCGATAAGTCCCAGGTAGAGGTAGTCGCGGCCGGTCTTTGCGGTGAGCAGCTTCACCGCTGCCAAAAAGAACACCAGCCGCACGGTGGCGTCGAGAAAATTCCCGGAAATGTAAAGGAAGTCGATCGGGTAGAAGCCGATGTAGGTGATGGTCAGCAGCCGGACCGCCGTCTCCGACAAGGGAATGCGCAGCCAGCCGCGAATGAGTAGGGCCCGCGCCGCCAGCGCCGCTCCAGCGGCCACCGTGGTGCCGCGATCGAGGCGCCCCGTCCAGACCACCGCCGCAAAGCCGGTCGTTACCAGCCACAGCAGCGAAACCTGGAAAAACCCGTCTCCCGCGGGGGACCCGGCGCGGTCCGTGGTTTGCGCCATTAAACCGATTCTAGCAGAGGGCCGGCGCCGGCCGGACCCATGTTATGATGAGGCCGCTTATGGAGCTGGTCACGGTCCACCCGACCGGCGGCGCTCTCCCGCTCGACCAGTGCGCGAGGCTGGAGCGGGGCGACATCCTCTTTTTCCCCAGCACTCCGTTCGAGCTGACAGAAGAAGAGCGCGGCTTCCTGCTCCACATCCAGCAGACCGGGGCCGCCTACCACAAGAACATCGCGTATCGCCCCAGCGCCGATCGGGTCACCGGCTTCGCCAAGGCAGCCGCCGCCGATGCGGAGCGGCTGCGCGCCACCCTGCGCGGTTACTCGGAGCGCGTGATCCGCTTTGTGCGCGACCTGCTGCCGCATTACGGCGCGAAATGGCGGATCGACTTCGCCAGCTTCCGCCCGCAGGAGGAGGAGGGGCGCGCGCTGCCGCTCAAGAAGCGCAACGACCTGCTGCACGTGGATGCGTTCCCCACGCGCCCCACGGGCGGCGACCTGATCCTGCGGGTGTTCACCAACATCCATCCATCGAAGCCGCGGGTCTGGGTGGTCTCCGATCCCTTTGCCGCGCTTGCGCCGCGCTACGCCGCCGCGGCGGGATTAGAGCATTTCGCCGCGCGCGGCGACTCGCCGCTGGGGCGGCTGCGCCGCGGCTTTGTCCAGAGCCTGCGCGCGGCCGGCCTGCCGCTCGCCGACCGCACGCCCTACGACCGCTTCATGCTCCATTTCCACGATTACTTGAAGGAGAACCGCGAATACCAGGAAACCTGCCGCAAGTACCGCTTCGAGTTTCCGCCCGGCTCGACCTGGATGGTGTTTACGGACGTCGTTCCGCACTCAGTATTATCAGGACAATACGCCCTGGAGCAAACGTTGCTCGTCGCCCGCGAATCCCTGGTCGAGCCGCCAAGCGCGCCAGTGGCCATCCTGGAAGATATCAGTAAGACCCGGCTAGGAAACGGATCCGATTAGCTCTTCCCAGGCCAGCGCGTAGCCGACGGCGCGCTTGACTTCGGAGTGCCGCGCTTTTCGGAGGGCCCCCAGCCTTTTCACCAGCGCGGAACGGGCGATCGTGCGGAGGTTATCGCAGTTGACGACACAGCGTTTCGGAAGGCCCTCGGCCGGGCCGACCGACACCTCCACGGGAATGTTGCGAACGGTCGTGGTGAGCTTAGCAGCAGAACGGGCCGCTTTCCAGCCGGCGGCAGGCTGGCCCACCAGATTTCATATTGCTTCCAGGCTTGTACTCCTCAGCCGTGGACCAGTCGTCGGCCTCTGCTTCGGAGTCGGGCTGAGCTTGATAGGCCGAGCGCATGGCGGCGTATTCGGCCTGGCGAACCGCGTGGCGGACCGCGTCGCGGATGAATTGCGAGCGGCGGCGCTGGGTCGCCGGCGCGATCCTGTCGAGGGCACGATAGGTTGAGTCGTCGAGGTGGACCAGCAGAGCCTTCATGTACTTCTGCTACGCGAGAACCGCATCCGCCGGCCTGCCTCCGCCGCGCAGCGCCGCTGGCTTTGCACGCGATTCTGATTTATAACGGTTGCCTATGCCCTATTCGTTTGAGAACCGCATTTTCTTTGTGACCGGCGGGGCGGGCGACATTGGCGGCGCGGTGTGCCGGGCGCTCGATGCCGATGGCGCCTGCGTGCTTGCGGCCGATCTCGACGCCGCCGGCGGCCGGACGCTCGCTTCCCAGCTTCGCCACCCGAAGTCCCGGTTCTACATGCTGGACGTCTCCGATTCCGGGCAAGTGGACCGCCTGCTCGATGAGGTCGAGTCGGGAGTGGGGCCGCTCGACGGACTGGTTAACGTGGCCGGCATCGCGCCCATGGCCTCCTGCACGGAAACCACCGACCAGGACTGGCGGCGCACGCTCGACGTGAATCTTTCGGGCTTGTATTACTGTTCGCGGCGCGCCGCCCGCGGCATGGTGGAACGCCGCCGCGGCGCCATTGTCAACATCTCCTCCACCAACGGGCTGGTGGGCGAGGAAATGCTCACGGCTTACAACGCCTCCAAGTTCGGCGTGATGGGCGTTACCAAGACCATGGCTTGCGAGCTTGGCCCCTTCAACATCCGCGTGAACGCGGTCAACCCTGGGTTCATCGAGACCAAGCTCACCGCCAAGCCGCGCGAGGACGCGGCCTTCGTCGCCGCGTACCAGGGGAAAATTCCGCTGCGGCGCTTCGGCCGCCCGGAAGAGGTGGCCGCCTGCGTCGCATTTCTACTTTCGGACCAGGCTTCGTTCGTCAACGGGATTGCGCTGGTTGTCGACGGCGGGCAGATCTGCCACTGAGAGCCGCCGCACCAGCCAGTACAGGCAGCCGAACAGGATGGCCGCTTCGAGCAAGATCTCCAGCGAGTAGCCAATCTGGTAGTACAGGTCGAAAATGCGGGCGTTGGGGTTGATTTTCCAGCGGCCGCGAGCGAGCAGGGAGACCCAGTCGCCCAGCTCCAGCTCGGAGTTGTAGTGAGTCGCATCGTGCAGCCAGCCCATCGCGGGGATGATTTTTTTCAGGCAGTCGGGCAGGTAGGCGACGAAGCTGCACAGCACCCAGCGCCGGCCGAGGGCGTTCGGGCTGAGCAACCACCACAGCAGCGACAGCAGCGTGGCCCAACCCAGCCGCCAGGCCGGCAGCGGCTCGAACGCTACCAGGCAGAGGAGGAAGGCGTAGCAGGCAAACCACCACACTTGCCGGTTTTTGCGCCAGAGCCAGACGAACACCGGCGCGGCCAGCAGGCCCAACCCGCCGAACAAAGCCACCATGGCGCGCTCGTAGCTCCACGCGCCCGCCACCGATAGCTCATAGAAAGCCTCGAAGTGGTAAACGGCGTCCAGAACAAAGTGCAGGCCGAAAGCGAGGACCACGGCGAGGGCCAGGTTGCGGAATCGGGTGGCGACCAGGGCGGCGACGGCGGCATGGGTAGCGGGAGTCATCGGCTCATTCCAGGCTACAACCTGGTGAACAGCCCCACAACCCCGACCTGCGCCTCCCGGAGGCGGATCAGTTTCCGATTTGGCGACGCCCAGGCCCAATTGCACTGCGACAGCAAATGCGGCGGCGTTTTCGGGAGGTGGTGCGGGTCCACCGGGCCGCAGCGGCATCGCGCAAGGCCGCTGATGGTGGCCACAGGACGGCGGAGGCCGGCAGACCGGGGCGGGCGAGCCGGTCTCAGGCCGCGAATCACGCCATCACGGGACGGTTCTGCAACGCGCCGCAAAAAGGCCAGTGGCGGCAGTGAGGTCGAGGTCTGCGATCAGCAATCCTTCCTCACCGTAGGGCTGGTAGCTGAGTAGTGTCCCATCCGGACGGACAATCGCCGAGGTGGTCGGAGAGCCGGGACTGGCGAAATTGACGGTTGCGAAGTAGCAGGTGTTCTCGGCGGCGCGGCACAGGGCGGCCTTCTCGAAAAACGTATTCGCCGGATCGGCGAAGGCCGCCGGCCGGTAAGAACCGGGTTCCGCTTCGTGGAAATGCGGGTGAAACACAGCGAGCGCGCCACGCCGCGCGGCCCAGCGGACGGTCTCCGGATAGCGCCAGCCTTCGTGGCAGATGGCGACACCGAAAGTCAGCGGGCCGGTTTGAAAGACACGGCGGCCAGAGCCTGGCGTGTACGTGCCCTCTTCTTCGGGGGCAATCTGGACCTTGTCCTGAAAGCCGGCGATCGATCCGTCGTGATTGATAACCAGGACGGTCGCCAGGAGCGCGCCGTCAACGACGCGTTCTGTTCCGAGAACGACGGTGAGGTTCGCCTTGGCGGCGGCTGCGGCGATGACGGACCAGGCGCGCTCGAGGAACTCGGGATCGGGAGGCGGTACCGGTTTGCCCATGCCGCGGTAGCCGGGGACGAAGCATTCCGGAAAGCAGATGATCCGCGCTCCCTTGCCGGCGGCTTGCTCGATGGCCTGCCCGGCGAGCATGACCGACTCCTCTGGAGTGGCCGGGAACCTGATGTTGGCGAGTGCGATTCGAAACGGGTTCATGGGTTGCGCATGGCGAGTGCGGCGTCATTGTATCGCAGATGAAAACAGTAGAAGGGCGAAAACGTCCACTCGTTGTAGATGGGCTGAGTTCGCCTCTTAGGGACTCAACACAACCGGCAGCTTCTGCGGCGTCGTGGGGCAAATCAGGGAGAGTTATGCGCCGGTTTCAGATCTAGCTGATCCGGACGCTGGATCGCCTACTTGACGACGTAATCCATGCCCACCATCGTTGTCACGCGGCTCCGCAGGCCGGCGTTGGTGAGGGGGAGCAGCACGCTGGCCGAAACCAATAGGTTGCCGACGAGGTTGTACTTGACTCCGGCGGCGCCCAGCAGCAGGCGGAGGTTGCCCGGCCGAGGATTGAATTCGTTGAAAAAAGCTGTCTTGCACGTAAATCCTGGAAATCCGCCGCACCCGGGGCCGGGCGTTCTTCCAGGAATAAGCGACGTTAGTTCGTTGTATTCAAATCCCTGGCTGACGAGATCGAGGCGTCCAGCTCCGCGAAGCGTGCGGCCGATGACGTCGCCGACCACAGTGAGCCGCCGGGTGGCGAGGAACTCACCCCCTCCCGTATAGTTGATCTCATCGGGCAGCGGCGCGGACGTGAGTCCAGCAAAAGTACCCCCCACCCGCCCTCCGGCCATGGTGTAGCCGATATTCACGTGCTGGCCGAACCGGTCGTGCTCACTGGATGCAATCAGCAGGAACTTTCCTTGAACGCCGCCGGCCCCGAGCAGTTCGTCTTTGTTGCCCGTCGGCAGCCGGAGATCGACCGCTGCGGCCAAGCCTCCATTGCCGCGGCGCAGAAATTGATACTTGGTTCGAAGCACGAGGTCGCCGACCCCGGCCGCGTGCCCAGACTGGTGCAAGATCAGCGGGGCAAAGGGGTGGTTATAGTCAAACGCATGAGTGGTCGGAAAACACTGGGCCGGTATCGTAGGGTCTGGGCAGGTCACCAGACGGATAATGGTCGCCGTCACGGTGGCATCCAGATTCACTCTGACGAACGGAGCGGCGAGGCCGACATCCCAGCGATCAGTGACGCCGTAATTGGCGAACACGGCCGCGGTATCGGTGGTGGCCTTGAGCGAGAGTGCCGCTTGGATGATATCGCCTTTGAACGGCGGGTTCAAAGTGTCGTGGCCGTTGAGGGGAGTCGTCGTGAAGCCGGTCCCCGCTGCCGGGTCTGCGAAGTGGCAGCAATCCTGATGCCGCAAATAGAATTTGATCGAGCCGTCGTTGAGATTTTGCCCCTCGAACGTGTCATAGGATGTGTGCTGGTAGTTGAATCCGACGCTGAGCTTCCGCCGGCCGATGGTGAGGGCTCGCTCCGAAAACAATGGCCCGAAGCTGGAGCTGCCGCGCCGGAAGGTGCCGACCGAGGGGTCGAACTCATAGGTCAGGCCGCCTGCCGACGATCCAAGGGGAAAAGTCGCGAACTGCGTGGCCATCTGGCCGTTGAAGCTCTCGACGATGCTGACGACGGGATTGTTCAGGTCGTTGGTGAGGGGGCTGAAGTGCGCCACGTGCGGAGGGCCAACCGTCCCGGGCTGCAAGACGATGTCGCGGAGAACAAGATTCGGCAGCACTTGCGAAAGCGGCGCGTGCTGTTCCTGGGCGAACGTGGTCGTTCCCAAAAGACCCACGATGGCCGCAACAACCGCAAGGAACTTCCGCACTGCATCGCCTCGATAGCGCATATGCTACCTCTCGAATGCATCAATGACCCAGGAGTCGCCCTCCCGCCGCACTCGCATCACGCGGGTGACCGCGGTGGTCTGTTTCGATCCCGCCTTGGGCGTAAGAGTCTGCGTCACGCGGCAGCTTACGCGTGCCGTGGCTCCGTCACTGGAGAGCACCCGTACCGCGTCGATGGCGACCTTGAGCTCGCGCATGTCCTTGAATGCTTTTGCAAGCTTGTCGGCGGGTATGGACGGCTGGACTTTCTTGACAGCGTTTGCGTCCAGGCTTTCCAGCGCGGCGGAGTACCGCTGCAGCATGTCGCGAATGCCGGGCTCGGCGGCCGCAGCGGCAGCTTGCGGCGTGGCGGCGGCGAGCAGGGCTGGCCACGGCAGCAGGAGGTCCTGCCCCCAGAGCATCGCTGCGAGCGTCAGCGCTGCCGAAGCGATCGGGTGTCGGCGTCGATTCAAGTTCACTGTCCCGGCTTCCATAGGGCCGCCAACTCGTGCGGGGCGCTTCTCGGGCGACGCGCGTTCGCCGTTTGAGCCCGAGCTGTTACCTCACCGAACCAGTTAAGAACGAGATGAAGCTCTTCGGGGGCCAGCCCCTGATCGCTTCTCGGCATGACGAACCACTTGCCGTCGGGTGAAACGTCGTAGTAGGCCCGTTATCGCCGGTGTCGAAGCGAACCTGGAACAGGCGCCGCGGACGACTCGCCGAAAACTCGGCCTTCGGCGCAGCCGACACGGCCATCATCTGATCGCCCTGCCGGTAGAACAGCTCGCGGCCGTCCTTCGACCACACCGGATCGGTCCCGCCATCCGTGGAAACGAGCCACTTTGGCCCGGGCCCGGGAAAGGGCTGCACGTACACGTCGTTGCGGCCGGATTCGTCGGAGACGTACGCAAGCCATTTGCCGTCCGGCGAGAATCGGGGCAATCGCTCGTCGAAGGGCGTGAGCAGGAACGGCACAGGATCGTTGCCGGGCGAAACCACCCAGATGTCACGTTCGCCGTTCGGCTTTCGTTCATGAAAGGCCAGCGTCCCATCCGGCGCCCAAGACACTGGAAACTGCGGGCCGGCCCCGGACAGCGTCGGCAGCGTGCCGGGTAAAAGGTTTGTGCCCGTGTTCGGCCAGGACCGCGCGGGTGAGGAATCGGCCATTCTCAGCAGCGGCTGCGACCCGGCGCTCCCATCGAGCGGCTTCCAAAACAGGTTCCATGGACCAGAAGCAGTGGACTGAAACGCTACCCGTGAGCCATCTGGCCCCCACACGGGAAAGGCGCTGGCGCCTTCGGCCGTAAACCGAATGCGCGTGCCACGCTCCACTTCAATGATCCAGACATCGCTTCCCGTCACGGACGTGATCATCACGGCAACCTTCCGTCCGTCCGGCGAAAGCGCCGGATACTCGTACCCGGCGCGCGCCTCGATTAAGGGCGCCACACGGCCGTCACGATCGACGCGCAGCAATGTTCGCTCCGCCACCGCCGTCCCCGCCGGCACATACACCAGCGTTCCGGCGCCGGGTGCGAAAGCAAAATAGGTCCCTCCAAAACGCGATGTCTCGACGCGTTCGAGCAGCGGGACCGGAGGCTGGTCCAGCTTGCCACTCGAGGGATCGAATGGCGTGGCTACCAGTCCTCCGGATTGCGCGTAGACAAGATGACCCGTCGGAAGGTACTGGGCCCCTTCGCCGATGACCCGCCCGTTTCCCAGCAACCGCCAGTCGCGGCTCTTCAGGGCCAGCAGCGCGAGGTGCCACGCGTTCCCGCGCTGAACGCTGAAGAGCACGTGTGTCCCGCCAGGAAGGAGTTGCGGATACGCATGTTGCGCCTCGTCTGATTTGGGAGTCGTGATTGGAACCGGCTCGCCGCCGTTAGCCGACACGAGCCACAGCCCAGAGGAGGGCAGCGTTGTGGCGAACACGATGCTGTCGTTCTCTCCCCATGTCGCGCTCCACACCGGGGGAGCTTCGCAAATGGTTAGCGGCACACCGCCGGCCACCGACACCCTCTTGAGCACGCCGTTCGCGTAGAAGGCCAGCCAGCGGCCGTCGGGCGAGAAGAAGGGGGTACTGGCCCCCTCGGTTGCAGGAATGGGGCGCGCGGCGAGATCTTCGAGCGGCCGCAGGTAAAGGTTCGTCCGGCCTCCACTCGCTGCCGCAGCGTACACCAGCAGCTTGCCGTCGGGAGAAAGGGCTACGGGCGGAAACCGCCCCCTTTCCAGCGCCTCGCCGGCCGGCAAAGCGATCGTCAGACGCGCGAGCGACGATCTAGGTGACGTGGCCCGGACAGGCCACCACCTCGCACCCCCTGCCGCGCCGATGGCGAGCGAGACGACGGCTGCGGCAGCAAGCGCCCAAGCCGTTCTCGCCGTTACCACGACACGCTGCGCGTCCTCCCTGGGCCAGGGTTCCACCTCGGGCGCCACCGGCTCGCGCGAGACCTCACCGATTTCAATGCGCGCATCGGCGATGTCGTGCGTGCGGTCTTTCGCATCTTTTTCGAGGCAGCGCCGCACCAGACGGCGAATCGCTGCTGGAGCCGTCTCCGGAAGGACCGACCAGTCTGGCTCGCGGTCGAGAACTGCGGCAATCGTGTCCGTCACCGTTCTGCCCGTGAACGCGTTGCGGCCCGTCAGCATCTCATACAATACGCAGCCGAACGCCCAGATATCCGTGCGTTTGTCGAGAGCCCTGCTGCCCCGTGCCTGCTCCGGGCTCATGTAGGCAGGCGTGCCGAGAATCAGCACCTCCCGTGATCCGCCGATAGTGACAGTCCGTTCCTGCGAAAGGTCCACGCCGTCGTCGTCGTCGGTCAGCACCTTCGCCAGTCCGAAATCCAGCACCTTCACGTTACCGTCCGGTGTGATCTTGACGTTGGCCGGCTTGAGATCCCGATGTAGGATGCCCTTCTCGTGGGCCGCTTCCAGCGCCTCCGCCACCTGCCTGGCGATTTCCAGCGATTCATTCACCGGAATCGGGCCGCGGGCCACGCGATCGGCCAGCGTGTCGCCTTCGACGAGTTCCAGAATCAGAAACCGCCCGTTGCCGGAATCCGCGAGATCGTAAATCGCCGCAATGTGCGGATGATTCAGCGATGCCAGAACCTCGGCCTCGCGCTGAAACCGTTGTTCAGCTTGGCGCGAAAACCCCTCGGGCAGCACCTTGATGGCGACCTCGCGCTTCAGCTTGGAATCCCGCGCGCGATACACCTCACCCATGCCGCCTTTGCCCAAAAGCCCAACGATTTCGTACGTCCCCAGCCTTGTGCCTGCCGCAAAGGCCATTTGGACGGATTATACCACTGGGCGAACGGCGTATCTCAGGAACGGGGCCGCGCCAGTTCCCCGAGAACTCGGCCGATTCGTAGATGTGGCTCGCAGTCTTGAACGAGGCGCCGGAAGTCGTATGCGCACTTGGACGCCTCATGCCCAAACCGGACCTGTGGCCGCTTTCCAGGCGAGAGAATCGCCAATACGGCGCAGGACCGAGTGGGTTACCGTCCGGGCAGGGCGCCCCGCAGGAAGCACTCCGTGCCGCCCCTCGCCGCCGCTAAATTGAGTCTGGCCGCGGCGTCCAGCGAACTGCGGCGCAATCGTGCTGCCGCTACCTACCAGTGCGATATGCAGCCGGTGGCATAAGTCTTTAGCCTTAGGGGAAAAAGTACCAAAAGAGGGACCACCGGGCTAGGGTCGATCAGGAAACACACCCTTTGGTATAGGAAGTTTCCCTAATTTCGCGGCGCTGCGAGCCCGGCTTACAATCGGGCTGGGATCGGGACCACTATGAGAGTTCGACTGCAACCCGGAAAGACCGAGTACACCGAAAGCGAGGCGGCGCGCGCGCTGGGGCTTTCGCCGGCGCAGTTCCGCACGCTGCTCTTGCATCATGTTGTGCAGGAGGAGGA
>DASQHK010000167.1:0-1722 GCA_035632135.1 Bryobacterales bacterium | reverse complement strand
AGCCGGCTGGCGGGCCGCAGCCGCGGCGTGGCGCATCGCGGCGAACGGCTCGGGGGTCAGCTCGAAGCCGAAAGCGCGACTCATGATTTCGCTCCAGCCGTGCAGGAAATTCTGCCATCCATCGACGAGTGGCGCCATGAGCAACGGCGGGAGGCTTTTCTGAGCGCGCCGAAAGCGTCGCGTTTATAGAAAAAACAGGCTGAGGCGCGGCAGGCCGGCCGCTTCGAGCAGGCGGCGGTCGAGATACTGCTTTTCGAGCATGACGAGCTGGTCGGCGGTCATCTTGCGGCGGTAGGGGGCGAGCTGGCGGTCCATCTCGCGGCGGTGCTGGAGCAATTCTTCTTCGCTGCGGGCCTGGGTAGCGGCGGCCCTGAGGCGCTCTTCGAGCACGGTGAGGCGCTGCTCGAGGGCCTCGAGATCGGGGTGGTCCTGGGCGGCGAGCTGCTCGAGAGTTTGGGCGGTCTCTTCGCAGACGCGGGCGGACTCGGGCGGCGCTGCTCGGGCCGCCTGCCGCAACTGCGCGGCGTTGCGGCGCAGGTAATCAGCAAGCTCGGCAGGCGCGAACGCGGGAGCAGCAGAGCGGGCCTCAGCGCCGCCCTCGGATTCGCGCGCGGCGGTGAGCACCTCCTGCGCGCAGTAGGCCAGCGAGTTGACTTGCTTGATTTTGTGTTTGCGCGCGTGCCATTTTTCGAAGGTGCGGTCAATGCCCTTCAGCGCCGCTTCGAGCGGCACCCCGCTCTCCTTCCAGGCTTCGATGAGCGCCCAATCGAGCGGCGAGAGCAGGAACAGCGCGGCGCCGCGGGCCTTTTGAAAGTGCTCCTCGATTTCGGTGAAGTAGTTGAAGTAGTTCATTCGCGGCGGAGGGAACGCGGCAGCGGCGCCGGGCATCAGCGGTTCTTTTCCCAGATGAGGCGCAGGCCCTCCAGCGTCAGGTGCTCGTCGACCGACTGAATGTGGCGCGAGGAGGGGGCAATGATGCGGGCCTGGCCGCCGGTGGCGATGCACCGGGTCGCCGGGCCGAGCACTTCTTTCATGCGCGCCAGAATGCCATCCACCAGGCCCAGCGATCCGTAAAACAGGCCCGACTGCATGCAGGCGACGGTGTTGGCGCCGATCAGCTTGAGCGGCTCGCGCAGGTCGATGCGCGGCAGGCGCGCGGTGCGGCTGAACAGCGCTTCGGCCGAGATGCCAATACCGGGACAGATGATGCCCCCGATGTATTCGCCGCGCGAAGAGATGGCGTCGAAGGTGATGGCGGTGCCGAGATCGACCACCACGCACGGTCCGCCGTACTTGTGAAACGCGGCCACGCTGTTTTCCACGCGGTCGGCGCCGACTTCGGAGGGGTTATCCACCACCACGGCCAGGCCGGTCTTCACGCCGGGGCCGACGAACAGGGGCTTGGAGTGGAAGTAGCGCACCGCCATCTCTTCGAGCGCCGCGTCGAGCGGCGGCACCACCGAGCCGATGATGATGCCGCGCACCTGCGAAATATCGAGCCCGGCGAGCGCGAACAGGTTGCGGGTGAGAATGCCGAATTCGTCGGCCGTCTGCGCGGGATCGGTCTTGAGGCGCCAGTTGGCGACCAGGTCGCTTTCGCGGAACAGGCCGAGCGTGATGTTGGTGTTGCCGACGTCGAGAGCGAGAAGCATGTTATTCGGGCGCAAGCCGGACGCTGCCGGCGAGAATCGGGGCCACGGCTCCGTCGTCGCGCCGCAGCAG
>DASQHK010000166.1:0-12614 GCA_035632135.1 Bryobacterales bacterium | reverse complement strand
CAGCGAGAGGCGCACTACGTCGTTGGACGGATCGAGCGCGATGGCCTTGCGAAAGTGCTCAGCGGCTTCCTCGAATCGCTTCTGCCGCGCGTAGAGCGTTCCGAGATTGGATTCCGCGAACGCCACACGCGGATGCGCCGCGACCATCTTCGCCAGAAAGTCGATGGCTGCATCCGCCTGCCCGTTTTCGTACATCGCCTGCGCCAGCGCGACCCGCGAATCGACGTCGCTCGGTTCCAGGTCCACAGCCTGCCGCAGGTAGGTGATGGCGGCGGTGTAGCGCTTCTGGGCCGCCAGCACGTCCCCCAAGTGACGCAGCGCGGCAGTGGATTTTGGCTCCAGCTTGAGGGTGTTGCGGAACTGCGACTCGGCGTCGGTGAGGTTCCCGGACTCCTTCCACGCGATACCCAACGCCAGGTGGGCCCGTGCCAGTTCCGGGGCCTGTTGGACCAGCGTTTCGAGTTCACCGGCTGCCCGCCGGGCCTGGCCATCCTGGATCAGCGCCAGCCCGAGATTATAGCGAGCGTCCAGAAACTTCGGATCGTCGCGCAGTGCGGATTCAAAGGCGGCAATGGCGCAGCGGGTGCTGCCCCGCTTGGCGTACCACGCCCCCAGGTTGTTTGAAATTTCCGCAGGCCGCTTGCCAGCCGGCAATTCCTTGGGCGCTTCACAGCCCGGCGGCACTTGCGCGGAAACAACGCTGGCGGCTAAAAGGCCAAGAACCCAAGAGAATGAGGAACGCACAACTGCCCGCATTATCTCACGTTCGTCGCGGGCCTGACGGAATCAGAAGAGGACCTTCAACCCCAGTTGCAGCGAGCGGGAGCCCGTAGTCGTTCCGAAGATCTTGCCGAAGTTGGGGTCGAGCACGTTTCCGTTCGGTGTCCCCATGATCACCGTGTTTGGGGTGTTGAACGACTCCGCCCGGAATTCGACGAGCTTGCCCTCCCGGATCGGAAATTGCCGGAACACCGAGGAATCGATGTTCCAAACCGTCGAGGCTCGCATCGGAAAGCGGCCCAGGTTGCCGAACGTGTATTTGTCCGGCACCGCGAACGCCGCGGTGTTGAACCATTCCTGGGCTGTCGGATTGGAAAGGCTTGGGTTGCCGACCAGATTCGCTCGCAGATAACCCGTGTTGCCGGTATTCGCAAGGTCGCCGGGCACGGTGATGTTGTACGGCAGGCCGGAGCGCGCAATGGTGATGGTGTTGACCTGCCATCCGCCCACGATGTAGTTCAGGAGACGGCTGTTGGAGGCGAACGGCTTGCCCTTGCCAAACGGCAGCTCGTAAACCAGGTTCACGCTCAGCACCTGCGTCAGGTCGAAGCCCGACACGCTGCGGTCGCGGCTGATGTGATAGGGATCCTCCACCGATTGGCCTTCTACGCCATACCAGCCCGAGGAACCCATGTCGATCGCCTTCGAGTAAGTGTAGGAAATCTGGTAGGCCAGCCCTTTCGAGAATCGTTTGTTGAACTGGAACTGCAGGGAGTTGTAATTCCCGCGGCCAATGCTGCGGTCGTAGTAAGTCGGATGGATGTAGGGGTAGGGAGCGCGGTCGGCGGGATTGCCGGGCCCCGGCGTGAGCGCCACGTTGTAATAGCCGCCGACGTCCAGCCGCCGGCTGCCCGAGCCGACATAATCGACCGAAATCGTGGTTGAGCTGTTCAACTGGTCGGCTACGCCGAAGTTCCACTGCATCGCATACGGGTTCTTGGCATAGGGATCCATGTACCACTGGACCTGGTTGAACGGCGTCGGCGCCGGGAACAGGCCACCACCCGCCGCAAATGGGTTCAGCCCTGTGACGCTCGGCGTAGCGGCTCCGGGCACCGGGACATTCAGGTTGTTGGCCAGTTGCTGCCCGATGTCCGGCCAAGTGCCTTCATAGTTCTGGGAGGTTTGCGTCACCGCCGCCCAGTTGTCGTAATAGATGCCGAAGCCGGCGCGAACGGCCATGTTATTGGTCACGCGGTAAGCCAAGCCGAGGCGCGGGCCCCAGTTGGTGGTGGTGTCGTGGTAGATCTTGCCGGTCGGGGAAACCACTACGTGGGCGGGCAGCGTCCCGTCGCCCGGAATGCACGGGGCATGCCCGCGCTCGCTGCACGGCGGCGGCACCTTTTGCACGACGTAATTGCCGCTGTTGAAGTCGATTGAGCCGGCCTCGATGCCGCCATTCTGCCCCACGGTGCTGGGTAGGCCGTACGGCGGGATGAAGGTGCGATCGTAGCGCAGCCCGATGTTCACCGTCAGCTTGGGAGTAGCCTTCCAGGAGTCCTGGAAATAGAAGCCCATCACGCCGCCCCAGCGCGTGGTCTCATGGACGTTGCGGCGGCCGGCGCTGTCAGGGACATTCAGCAGGAACGACGCCATCGCGTTGCCGGGATAAACGCTGGGCTGCGAGGGATCCGACGTTTGCTGGAACGCGAACGTCGAACTGGCATTGTTATACAAAGACTCGAACGTGCTGCTGTTCAGCTCCCCTCCCCAGCGCAGCGTGTGGCTGCCGATGGTCTTCGATACATTGACCTTCCACTGTTGCACGTTGGTCTCGTTGGGGTTGAGCGACTTGCTGGAGCCTGGGATGCCTTGGTACCCGGAGATCCCAATGCCCGGCATCAGACTGAAGCCGCCGATGAAATTGCCGGAAAAATTGGGAGAGAATCCCAGCGACCCGGCCGTTGATCCGGCGTTTAGGCTGTTGTATACGGTGAAGCTGTTGGTTTCCTGGTGCGAACGGCCATACTGGGCTTGCAACATCAATGTGGGACCGAAGGTATGCACCCAACTCGCCCCGAAGTTCTGCCCGGGATTATCGGTGATGTTGTTGGTTACGGTCGGGAGGCCGCCCGATTTGGACGTGTCGTAGTACAGGGCGCTATACCGGAACCAGAAGAAGTCCTTGGTTCCGAGGGTCTGGTCGATGCGGGAGGTGAATTCATTCTGGTGCTGGATAAAGGGCGTGTTGTCCTCGGCGTTGAAATTTCCGATGCCCACGTTGAACAGCGGCGGCCGGACCTGCTTGAAGAAATTCACGAGCCGCGTGTCAATGCGGCTGGCGGGAATCTGATTGCCCGGAAACGGGTCCCGGATGAATCCGCCGGCCTTGTTGGGATCAGGCCGCGTCGAGAAGGGATCGAACGCCTGAGCCTGCCCGCTCAGATTGCCGTTGAACTCTGCGTCCGTGGGCAGGTGCAGGAACGCATTGGACGCCTGCGAAAACCGGAAACCCTCATAAGCGCCGAAGAAGAACGTCTTGTTTCTCCCGTTGTAGAGCTTCGGAATAATCACCGGACCGCCCGCCGACGCGCCGAACTGGTTCTGCCGGAAAGGCGTGACGGCGTTCTGGAAGGTGTTGCGCGCGTTGAAGGCGTCGTTGCGCAGAAATTCCCATAGGGTGCCGTGGAATTCATTGGTGCCGGACTTGGTGGCGACGTTGATGATGCCGCCGAGCGCGCCGCCGAACTCCGCCAGGTCGTTGTGGCCGTTGACCTTGAATTCGGCGATGGCGTCGATGATGGGCGGCACCGCGTAGGTGCTCGAGAACGCGCCCTGGTTATTCAGGCCGTCGGTCATGAAGAAGTTGCTGCGGTTGGTCTGTCCGTTGATCGCCGGGAACACGAACGCCGTGCCGGAGGCCACGTTGCCAAAGCCGCCGGAATTCTGGGATACGCTGACCGGCGCCACGCCGGGGGAGAGCGAGAGCAGTTGCGTGAAGTTCCGGCCGTTGAGAGGCAAGTCCATCACCTGCTTCTCTGCCACGACCGCGCCCACTTCCGCCGTGGAACTCTGCACCAGCTCGCCGGACGCCTCGACCGTCACCGTCTGCTGCACGGCGCCGACGTTGAGCGTGATGTCCAGGGTGGCGGTCTGGTTCACCGCCAGCGTGAACGGCGGGATTTGCGTGGTTTGGAAGCCGGACGCGCCCGCCTGGAGCGTATAGTTCCCGGGCGTGATGCTGAGGAACACGTAGTTGCCCGCGTTGTTCGACAGCGCCTGCCGCTCCACGGCCGTATCCACGTTGCGCAGTGTGAGGTTGACGTCGGGGACAACGCTGCCGCTGGTGTCACGCACGACGCCGGTAACCGAAGCGGACGACAATTGCGCGAAGGCGGGGACGGCAACCAAGCCCAAAGCAGCGATCAATACCGCAGCGATCCTCGCTCGTTCCCCAAAGGACAGACCACCCATAATCTGCCTCCTAAATGTCCAGATGGTCCGAACTATATCTTGGGTCGTTCGTCCTGTCAAGGCCCGTCTGCATCTTACGGCTGGCGGCTTGACAGCTTTTCAGCGCGAAGCCTATATTTGTGCCCGGCATGGGCGCTCGGTGGGCTCGCGCGCGAAACGGTGTCTCTCCTCAAGGCAGCCAGGCCATTCGCACAGGCCGGCTGGCGCTGCTGTTTGCAGTTGCGGCGGCGGCATGGGCGGCGCCGGGCTACTCCGGCTCCAAAGCTTGCGCCCGGTGCCATCAAGGCATCTACGGCCAGTTCGTTCGAACGGCCATGGGGCGCTCCATGTCCCTCCCTGGCGCTGTTCCCCTACCCCGGCCGGCGACCATTCATAGCGCCCCGCTCCAGCGTGATTTTCGAGTCTTCCGCAAGAACGGCGATCTGTACCAATCCGAGTCGCAGCCCGGCGTCTTTGAGAATGTACAGAAGCTCGAGTACGCGATCGGGTCCGGCGAGAACGGCATCAGCTTCGCGGTGCGGCGGGGCGCCTATCTGTTCCAGGCGCCGCTTTCGTTTTACGCCAAGAGCGGCGGCTGGAATCTGTCACCCGGCTTCGAGCAGGCCGACGAGGGTTTCAGCCGCCCGATCTACCACGCCTGCATCACCTGCCACGCCGGGCGGCCGGAGGCCGAGCCCGGAAGGGAGGGGATCTATCGGGACCCGCCTTTTGCCGAACTGGCGATCGGCTGCGAGAACTGCCACGGCCCGGGACAAGCGCACATCGCGGCGAAAGAGCGCGGAGTGGCCGAGCTGCCCGACCCCACGATCGTGAACCCGGCGCGCCTGCCGGCGCGACTGGCGGAGGATATCTGCATGTTGTGCCACCAGGGCGGCGCCGCGCGTGTGCTGCTGCCCGGCAAGCAATACCGCGACTTCCGCCCCGGCACGCCGCTGCTCGGAACCGTCGCCATCTTCGGCTTGCCCGCGGGTCTAAAAGATGCCGACCTGCTCGAGCACCACGCTTCCATGAAACTGAGCCGGTGCTTCCGTGCCAGCGGCGGGAAGCTAAGTTGCTTGACGTGCCACAATCCGCACCAGCAGCCCGATGCGGCCAGCGCCCCCGCCTACTTTCGCGCCCGCTGCCTGCGCTGCCACAACGACCGAAGTTGCCGGCTCAGCCTCGCCGCGCGTCGAAAGGGCGCAATTCCAGACAACTGCATCGCGTGCCACATGCCCAAGCGAGACGTGGAGAAGATCTCGCACTCCGCGCTGACAAACCATCGCATTCCGGCCCGCCCCGGCGCGCCCGCGGCCCCGCCACCCCAGAAGGAGGATCTGCCTGGCCTCCTGTTGCTGAATGCGTGGCCGGGCGAGCATCCTCTGCCGCTGCTCACCCGCCTGGCCGCTTACGGCGAACTGATGGATCGAGATCCCTCCCTGCGGCCGAGGTATCTCGAACTCCTGGCCCAGGCTTCCCGCGCGGCCCCCGACGACCCGCTGGTGTTGGCGGCGCTGGGACGCAAAGCGCTGGCGGAAGGCCAGGCGGATGCCGTCGTTTTCCTGACCCGCGCCGAGCAACAGGGCGCGCCGGGCGCTGCGACCTATGTAGACCTCAGCCAGGCGCTGGCGCAAGCCGGACGGCTGGCCGATTCCGCGGCCGCTCTGGAGCGCGGCGAGCGCCTGTTCCCCTACTCCAAGGACATCCGCAAGCACCTCATCCTGGCTTACATCCGGCAGAAAGCCTTCCGCAGCGCGAGAGGGTCCCTGGAACGCTACGTCCAGGATTTTCCCGAGGATTCCTTCATGCGCGGTCTGCTCGACAAGGTGCCCGCCGCGGCACAGCGGTGAAATATGTGTGCGGGCCGGTTCCTTTCGCTTCTGCTGTTCACATCCGCCCTGGCCGCACAGCAGATCGACACGGCCAATTTCTCCTCTGAGCGCCCCAAGGCCTCCCTGGCCGACCGCGCCGAATCGCCTGACGAGCGCCGCCAATTCCTGAAAATGCAGGAAGCCCGTGAGCCGCAGGAACGGCAACGCCTGGCTGACGATTTCGTTTCGCGACACCCGCAATCGTGGCTGCTCGCCGCCGCTTACCAAGTCGCTGCCGCCGCCAGTATCGAGCTGCAGGACTACGACCGTGTGCTCGCCGACGGCCGCCGCTCGCTCCGTCTCCTGCCCGAGAATGCTGCCCTGCTTGTCGCGCTGGCCCAGATCGAGGCGGCGCAAGGCCAGTGGCCGCAGGCCACGCGCGACGCGGAGGATGCCCTGCTGTGGCTCTCCGTTTTTCGCGCGCCGGCCGCCGTCAAGCCCGCCAAGTGGACCCAGACGCGGCGCGAGCTGGAGGAAGTTGCGCGCGGCATTGTCACGCGGGCGGGCGCCCGCAGCGCTCCGCCATGGGCCGGCGCGCCGGAGGTTCACACCAAGAGCGCTGCCCTGCCGTACGCCGGCTCGGCAGCCTGCGAACGCTGCCACCACCAGGTCTACGAATCCTGGCGGCTGACCGGAATGGGCGCCATGCTGCGGCCGCTGACCGAAGCCACTCTCCTAGCCGATTTCTCGCAGCAAAGCGAATTTCGCGGTTTGGACCGTGCCGTCGTGCGCTTTGGCGGCCGCAGTGGCCCGCATTTCGAGTTCGCGGCGCCAGGCGGCTGGAAGCGATTCCGAATCGATTACGCCATCGGCTCGAAATGGCAACAGGCCTACGCCACGCGCCTGGCGGACGGCCGCATTTTCGTTTTTCCTATCCAGTTCAACGCCATCCAGAAGAGGTGGTTGAACTATTGGGCCGCCATCGACCCTCCCGCCAGCGAGCGGGCCCAGGTCCAGCGTTTCCCGGAACTGTCGCCCGCGACAAACTATCAGCGGAATTGCGCGGTCTGTCACACCAGCCAGTTGCGCCTGAAGCGGCTGGATGATGCCACCATGCAGAATGCGACCTTTCGGGAGCCCGGCGTGAATTGCGAGATGTGCCACGGGCCCTGCGGCCGCCATGTGTCGGCCATGCAGACGGGCCGCCCTGCTACCGCCGAAAACGCTGTGCCTCCATTCCCGTTCGCCAGGCTCGATCACTGGCGAGGCACCATGATCTGCGGACAGTGCCACCGCCAATCGGCGCTCCGCGACGTCGGTCCGCAAGGAGAAATGAACTATACTCCCAGCCGGCCGTACTTCTCGTGGTTGCTGAGCCAGCCCTTCGCCGAATTCGGGACCCGTGCGTTTTACAAGGACGGCCGCTTCCGCGAGACGACTTTCATCGGCGAAGCATTCATGCGGTCCGCCTGCTTCCGCCGCGGCACGGCCCAGTGCGCCAGTTGCCACGACCCCCATCCGGCGGACCCGTTGCCGAATCGAACGTCGCTGAAGTTTCCGTCCCATCCGGACCAGATGTGCCTGCAGTGTCACAGCGCCTTGCTGCCGCGCATCGCGCAGCACACCCATCATGCGGCGGGCTCGCCGGCCAGCCGTTGCGCCGCCTGCCACATGCCCCCCATCATGACCGGCCTCCTGTTTCCGGCAGCCTCGCACCAGATCGACATCCCGCGGGCGGACCTGACCGAGAGATTTGGGCAGCAGAACAGCCCGAACGCCTGCCTGCTGTGCCATAAGGACCGGGACGCGCGGTGGGTGGCGGCGCGCTTGGAGACGTGGTAGCGCTGTCAGCCGTTTCGCAGACCTTCGTACCACTCCACGAGGTACCGACCGCCGGGAAGATCATTCCAATCGTAGCCTCCGCTGGGCTTCCTGGGGATCGAACGCAGCACCCGCCGGCCATCGCTAGTCTTGATTTTCTTGACGATGTTGACGCGGGACATGGCGATGTCTCCAGGTAGTCCGCCCATTCTGCACCGCATTTGGCGGACACCATTTCAGACAGCCAGCTGCCGGTCTCGGCCTGGCACGCCCAGATCGGCGATCCCACGGTGGCCGACAGCATCCTGGACCGGCTGGTGCACAATGCGCATTGCCTCGAACTGCAGGGGGAATCGATGAGAAAAAAGCGAGCCCCGGCAAAGGCTCTTCCCGCGCGGAGGATCCTGCATGATAAAACCGCTGGGCCTCTACCGGGATGAGTGGGGGAAAGGGGCTGGCTGCCCCTCTCCCCCACACCGCCTCTCCCCGCTAACCGGCGCGTCGCGCCTCCGGCGCTCCGACCGCACCCCTATAGCTGGGAGAAATAGGTCGTGCCAAAAATGGGACAAGGTTTTTCTTGACTGATGCCGATCAGTTTTGCAAGATGAAGTCATCAGCGTCGCTTCGCTCCGACGTAATCGACATCCCGTCGGAATGACTGATCGGCTTCGTCGGAATCAGCACTAGGAAGAAGATTATTACGATGCTTGCAGATGTGGGAATCAACTTCAAAGGAGAAAAGACACGATGACACAGACCACGGCCACACAACGAGGTAAGCAGGCCCCTGACAAGAACGCCCTCCGCCCGTTTCACATGAATTTTCCGGAAGGGGAACTCACCGAGTTGCGCAGGCGCATCAATGCGACAAAGTGGCCTGAACGAGAAACGGTTACCGATGCGACCCAGGGAGTACAGCTCGGGACCATCCAGGCGCTGGCGAGCTATTGGGCGAAAGAATACGACTGGCGCAAAATCGAAGCAAAACTGAACGCGCTGCCACAGTTCATCACTGAGATCGACGGGCTGGACATTCACTTCATCCACGTCCGTTCGAAAAACGAAAACGCGCTGCCGCTGATCGTCACGCACGGATGGCCCGGCTCAGTCACCGAGCAGATGAAGATCATCGATCCGCTGACCAATCCCACCGAACACGGCGGAAAGGCATCCGACGCGTTCGATGTCGTGATTCCGTCCATGCCCGGCTACGGTTTCTCCGGCAAGCCGGCCACCACCGGTTGGGACCCCGCCCACATCGCGCGTGCCTGGACCGTGCTGATGAAGCGCCTGGGATACACGAAATTCGTGGCGCAGGGCGGCGATTGGGGCGCAATCATCACCGAGCTCATGGGCGTGCAGGCGCCACCGGAATTGCTCGGCATTCACACCAACATGGCGAATGTGATTCCACTCGACATCGACGGGCTCGCCTTTTCGGGCGCGCCGGCGCCGGCGAATCTCTCGGCCGACGAGAAACTCGCGTACGAGCGGTTGAGCTTCGTCTATGCGAAGGGCATCGGCTACGGCTTCCAGATGGGGCTGAGACCGCAGACATTGTACGGAATCGCGGACTCACCGGTCGGCTTGGCGGCCTATTTCCTCGATCACGACGCGCGCAGCTACGAGATGATCGCGCGCGTGTTTGCGGGAGGCAGCGAAGGCCTCACCCGGGACGACCTCCTCGACAACATCACGCTCACCTGGTTGACGAATACCGCGCTGTCAGGGGCCCGTCTCTATTGGGAGAACAAGGGGGCGTCGTTCTTCAGCGTCAAGGGCGTCGTTGTCCCGACCGCCGTGAGCGTCTTTCCCGACGAACTCTATCCCGCTCCACGGAGCTGGGCGGAGCGGGCGTATCCCAAACTGATTCACTACAATCAACTGCCGAAAGGCGGACACTTCGCGGCCTGGGAACAGCCGAAACTCTTTTCTGAAGAGGTTCGCGCGGGCTTCCGATCGCTGCGGTAGGATTCTTCACAAGAGAGGAGGAAATGCGCCATGCCTGACCCTTCGCAGTTCAACATCGACCGCACCTGTCCGGGCCTGTGGACGATCACCTTCAGCAACCCGCCGATCAACATTTTTGTTCCCACAACGATCGTCGAATTGGGAGCGCTGATGACCGGCATCGAAGCGGACCCGTCCCTGAAGGCCGTAGTGTTCCAGTCGGCGAATCCCGACTTTTTCATCGCCCATCTCGACGTAGCCAAGACAGCGGAACGGCCAGAGGCGCTGGGCCTTTGGCGCGACTTTGTGCTGCGTCTCTCGTCCACGCCCGTCGTGAGCATCGCCAAGATTCGCGGCCGCGCGCGCGGCATCGGGAACGAGTTCGTGCTGGCCTGCGACATGCGCTTCGCCAGCCGGCAAAACGCCGTATTCGGCAATCCCGAGATCGGCGTCGGACTGGTCCCGGGCGGCGGTGCGCTGGAATGGCTCCCACGCTTGATCGGCCGCTCGCGCGCACTTGAGTTCGTCCTCAGCGGCGACGACTTCGATGCTGACATCGCCGAGCGCTATGGCTGGGTGAACCGCACGCTGGATGATGACGACCTCGACTCGTTTGTCGATACTCTCGTCCGGCGCCTGGCCTCGTTCGACCGTGAAGTGCTAGGGGCGGCGAAGGCCCAGCTCAGTCGGTTCGGGACGCCGACAGCTACCGAACTTCAATCGAGCAACGACCTGTTCTTCCCACTGCTGGCCTTGCCAGGCGCGCAGGCGCGCCGTGCGAAGGTTCGTAATATCGGTTACGGTGTTCGGAGCGACTTCGAATTGAACTTCGGCCGGTACCTGCCTGCGTTCGGGCGGGCGGACGACGATGACGCGCATGGGCAATCCGCCTGATGACCGCCGGCCAAACTCAATGCAGACTGCGCAACTGCGCTCGAACGGATCAATAAGCTGGATCTAAAGCCCTGCGTGCGGATCGACCTCAGCTTGGGAAGCTGACGTTCTACCGCTGAACTACTCCCGCCCAGCGGACTGCTGGAACCATCTTACTCGATCCATCCACCGCCGACGACCAGGTCCTGCTGGTAGAAAACGGCTGCCTGGCCGGGGGTGACGGAACGCTGCGGCGTGGCAAATTCCACTTCGACGCGATCGGGGTCGGCGGTGGGGCGGACCGTGGCGGGGGCCGGGGTGAAGCGATGGCGAATCTTGGCATCGACCTCGATGGGAGCCTCGAGGCGCTCGCAGGCGATCCAGTTCACACCGCGGGCGCGGAAGCTGCGGCACAGCAATTGCTCCTCCGGGCCGACAACGATCCGGCGACTCTCAGCTTGAATGGATACGACATAGAGGGGCTGGCCCGCCGCCACGCGCAGGCCGCGGCGCTGGCCTACGGTGAAATGATGCACGCCGGAGTGCTCGCCGAGCACCTGGCCATCGGCGGTGACGATCTCGCCGGAAGCGCCGGGCAGCGGCGCGCCGCGATCCTCGAGATACAACTCGACGAAGCGGGCGTAGTCGCCGTTGGGGACGAAGCAGATCTCCTGGCTCTCGCTCTTGTCGGCGACCGGAAGGCCGAGATCGCGGGCGAGCTGCCGCACCTCGCTCTTGCGCAGGTTTCCCAGGGGAAAAAGCGTGTGGGCGAGCTGCTCCTGCGTCAGCCCAAAGAGGAAATAGGACTGATCCTTGGTCTCATCCAGACCCTTGCGCAGCAGGAAGCGGCCGCCGGCGGCGTCGCGCTCGACGCGGGCGTAGTGGCCGGTGGCGATGCGCGAGGCGCCGACCTGCCGCGCCATCTCCAGGAACTGATCGAACTTGATGAAGTTGTTGCAGAGCGTGCAAGGGATCGGCGTGCGGCCCGCCAGATACTCGCGGACAAACGGCTCGACCACCTGCTGCTCGAAGCGCTTCTCGAAATTGACGACGTAGTACGGCACGCCGAGATGCTCGGCGACGCGGCGGGCATCGTAAACGTCATCGAGCGAGCAGCAGCGGCCGCTGGTAGCGTCCGGGTCGCTCAGCTCGGGCAGGCGGCGCTGGTTCCAGAGCTGCATGGTGAGGCCGACGATGGGCTGGCGGTCGCGATGCAGCAGGCCCGCGACGGTGGAGCTATCGACGCCGCCGCTCATGGCGACCGCGATGAGGCCGCCGTCCGGCGCGCGCGACGCTTCGACGCGCGGGCCCGGCGCAGCCTCCGGGTTGCGCGCGCGGGCCGCGGCGGGCTCCCCGGGCGGGGCGGATCGTGCCCCGCGGGGTGGGCCATCGGCGGCTGCGAAGATGGCGCCGCTTCCTGTGCGCTTGGAATGCATGTGGTTACGCCGCCGGGAACACGGGCGAGAGCTTGCGCAGGTGCTCGGCGGCGGCCTCGGCGGCCTCGACGAGCGCGGCGATTTGTTCCGCCGTGTTTTGGCGCCCGAGGGAGAAGCGAATACTCGAGCGGGCGCGCTCGTCGCTCAGCCCGATGGCGGTGAGGACGTGGGAAGGCTCGACGGAGCCGCTCGAGCAGGCAGCTCCGGTCGAGACGGCCAGGCCCTTCAGGTCAAGGGCGATGACCATGGCCTCGCCCTCCAGGAAGTCGAAGTACACATTAGTAGTATTGGGCACGCGCGGGGCGCGGAGGCCGTTAATGCCGGTGAAGGGAATCCGGGCGGCGAGCGCTTGCTCGAAATGGTCGCGCAGCGCGGCGAGCCGGCGGCTCTCGGCGGGCAAGTCGCGGCGGGCGAGGTCGGCTGCGGCGCCCAGGCCGACCAGCCCGGCGACATTCTCCGTTCCGGGGCGGCGCTCGCGCTCGTGGTGGCCGCCGAACAGGATCGGGCCGAGCCGCGTGCCCTTGCGCACGTAGAGCGCGCCGGTTCCCTT
>DASQHK010000165.1:0-5715 GCA_035632135.1 Bryobacterales bacterium | reverse complement strand
TGGTGACGGCCAACGCCGGCGTCGATGCCTCCAACGCCCCCGGCGAGGACCAGGCGACCATTCTGCCCGCCGACCCTGATGCGTCCGCCCAAAGCATGCGCGAAGCCCTCGGCTGCGGCGCGGTCATTATCAGCGATACTTTTGGCAGGCCCTGGCGCGAGGGCCTGGTCAACGTAGCCATCGGCGTGGCCGGTCTCGCTCCGCTCGAGGACTATCGCGGCCTCCCCGACCGCTCCGGCCGCCCCCTCCAGTCGACCGTGATTGCCGTGGCCGACGAACTCGCTGCCGCCGCCGGTCTTGTCGGCCGCAAAACTGCCGGCGTGCCCGTGGTGGTTATCCGGGGCCTGGACTCAAAGCCTGCCGCGGGCTCGGCTCGCGAGCTGATCCGCCCTTGGGACCGCGACCTATTCCGATAACATCAATAATTTCTGATAGTTAGCAGCCTCATAGGGATGCGCCCCACTCATCCCTTGGCCCACGCCGTTGGGACTGGTAAATCCTCCGTTTAATGCTTTCCCATTCCTAATTCGGACCCGTCTGCTCCACTATGGTCGGGAACAAAGAGGGATCGGTGTCCCTGATGCCCCAAAGGCGTCCTTGACGCCTGATAATGTTTTCCGAGGTGACTATGAGCACGCAGCCCTTGCCTCCCGCCAGTTCGCCGCCCCCCGCTGGCTCCGGTCTGGTTCAAATCGGTTCTGTCTCGTCTGTCGAATCCATCATCCAGGCGCGCCTGGCCGAAGAGCGGTTGCGCCTGATGAAAGAGGCAGGGCTGCGCGAAAAGCAAACCCACCAGTTCCAGCGGCCCCAGGAGCGCGCGTTTACCGCCGGCCAGCGCGGCCAGACCACCATCCTGTTCGGCGGCCTCACCTGGAAACACGAGAAACTCGTGCACGGCGCGCTCGAAGGCCTTGGATATCACTGCGAGGCAGTGCCCACTCCCGACGTCGCCGCCTTCCAGACCGGCAAGGAGTTCGGCAACAACGGCCAGTGCAACCCCACTTACTTCACCGTCGGCAACCTGGTGCAGTACCTCCAGCGCCTCGAAAATCAGGGCATGTCGAAGCAGAGCATCATCGACCGCTACGTGTTTTTCACCGCCGGCGCCTGCGGCCCGTGCCGCTTCGGGATGTATGAAGCGGAGTATCGCCTGGCGTTGCGCAACGCCGGCTTCGACGGCTTCCGCGTGCTGCTGTTCCAGCAGTCCGGCGGCCTGAGCCAGTCCGACGCCGAGGCCGGCCTGGCGATGAACCTCGACTTCTTTCTGGGTATTCTCAATGCCCTCAACATGGGCGACCAGATCAACGAGCTGGGCTACCAGATCCGGCCCTACGAGGTGAACGAGGGCGAGGCCAACCGCGTCACCGACGAAGTGATGGACTACATGCACGACGTGATGGCCAAGAAGCGCCCCTGGAAGCTGAACGGCGGCCTGGCCAAATATCTCGCCGGCTTTAGCGACACGGCCGAGTACATCGGCAAGTTCGTCGAGCAACTCAAGGGCGACGACTACATCCCGGCGCTGCACAGAGTGCGCGACCGGCTCAACACGGTGGACCTGGACCGCCTGCGCGTGAAGCCCATCGTGAAAATCACCGGCGAGTTCTGGGCGCAGACCACCGAGGGTGACGGCAACTTCAACATGTTCCAGTTCCTCGAGCGCGAAGGCGCGGAGGTGCTGGTCGAGCCGATCGGCACCTGGATCATGTACATGATTCACCAGGTGGTGCAGGAATACCGCGACCGCAAGGGCCTCGAGGAAGGCGCCGTGCTGCCGCCGGCCTGGAAGCTGCACAAGCGCGCCAAGATCGAGTGGAGCTTCCGCAATAAGGTCGCCAAGCTGAGGCTGGCCGAGGCGATCTTCAAGCATGAGTACCACAAGATCGGCGAGGCGCTGGGCGGCCTGAATCATCACCTGATCGATCAGTACGAGCTGCAGCGCGTCGGGCACCCGTTCTACAACTCGCGCGCCGGGGGCGGCGAGGGCCACCTCGAGGTCGCCAAGAATATCTATTACTCGAACAAAGACCTGGCCCACATGGTGCTTTCGCTCAAGCCTTTCGGCTGCATGCCCTCTACGCAGTCCGACGGGGCGCAGTCGGCCGTGGTCTCGCAGTTCAAGGAGATGATCTATCTCCCTATCGAGACCTCCGGCGAAGGCGAGATCAACGCCCACAGCCGCGTGCAGATGGCGCTGGGCGAGGCCAAGGCCAAGGCGAAACTCGAATTCGGCGCGGTATTGCAGCAGGCCGCACTCACGCTCGACCAGTGCAAGGTCTATGTCGATGCCCATCCCGAGATGAAGCGGCCGCTGTATCGCGTGCCGCATCACAAGGGCGTGGTCGGCACGGCGGCCAACTTCGTCCTGCACATCGCCGAGCGGATGCAAGCCGAGAGGGTCAACTAGGCCGATCCCATGGACAAACACTTTTTCGTCGGCTTGGATGTCGGCTCGACCACCGTGAAAGCCGTGGTCATCGACCAAGCCACCGACAAGATCCTCTGGAGCGACTACCAGCGCCACGACACGAAGCAGCCTGAAAAGGTTCTGGAGTTTCTCAAGCGCTTCGATGAGGAAGTCCCCGAGCTGAAGCCCGACAACACGCGCATGTTCATCACCGGCTCGGGCGGCAACGGCCTCGCCAAGCGGCTGGGGGCGAAGTTCGTCCAGGAAGTGAACGCCGTTTCGCTCGCCGTCGAGAAGCTCTATCCCGCGTGCGGCTCCGTGGTCGAGCTGGGCGGGCAGGACGCCAAGATCATCATCTTCAAAGAAGACCCCGACACCGGCCGCAAGAAAAAATTCCCGTCGATGAACGATAAGTGCGCCGGCGGCACCGGGGCCGTGATCGACAAGATCAACGCCAAGCTGCGCATCCCCGCCGACCAGCTCTGCCAGATGGGCTACAAGGGCGTGAAGCTGCATCCGGTGGCCGGCAAGTGCGGCGTGTTCGCCGAGACCGACATCAACGGCCTGCAAAAGCAGGGCGTGCCGCCCGACGAGCTGATGGCCTCGCTGTTCGAGGCCATCGTGATGCAGAACCTCTCCGTGCTCACGCGCGGCAACACGCTGCGGCCGGTGGTGCTGCTGTTAGGCGGGCCCAATACCTACATCAAGGGCATGCGGGACTGCTGGAAGCACAACGTCCCGAAAATCTGGGAGGAGCGCAACTATCCGCTGCCCGAGGGCGTCCCGCCCGAGGATCTCATCCAGACGCCCGAAAACGCCCAGTATTTCGCCGCCATCGGCGCCGTCGAGTTCGGCAAGAGCGAAGACGAGGTGATCGGCCGCTACAAGGGCTACCAGGACCTGCAGTGGTACATCACGGTCGGCCGCGAGGAAGAGAAATCCAAGCGCAAGGGCGCCGGCGGAGGCCTCTCGAAATCGCCCGAAGAGCTGGATGCTTTCAAGGAAAAGTACAAGCGCAAGCCGTTCGTCCCGGCCACATTCCATCCGGGCGACGTGGTGGAGGGTTTTGTCGGCGTCGACGGCGGCTCGACCTCGACCAAGGCCGTGCTGCTCACCAAGGACAAAGACCGCCGCATTCTGGCCAAAGCCTACCAGCTCTCCAAGGGCAACCCGATCGAGGACACCAAGGAAGTTCTGGGCAAGCTGGTGCAGATGGTGGAGGACCAGGGCGCCGCGCTCAAGATTCTCGGCGTGGGCACCACTGGATATGCCAAAGACATACTGAAGGACGTGATCGGCGCCGACGCCGCCCTGGTCGAGACCGTCGCCCACACCGAGGCGGCGCTCAAGTTTTATCCCAGCGCCGACGTCATATGCGACGTCGGCGGCCAGGACATCAAGATCATCATCCTGAAAAACGGCCGCGTAAAGGACTTTAAGCTCAACACGCAGTGCTCGGCCGGCAACGGCTACTTCCTGCAATCGACCGCCGAGGGCTTCAGCGTGCCGGTCGAAAAGTACGCCGACATCGCCTTCGGCGCCACGTCGTTTCCGAGCTTCGGCTACGGCTGCGCGGTCTTCATGCAGTCCGACATCGTGGACTTCCAGCGCCAGGGCTGGAAGGCCGAAGAGATCATGGCGGGGCTGGCCAACGTGCTGCCGAAAAACATCTGGCTCTATGTTTCCCAGATCCCTAATATATCAGCAGTAGGCAACTTCTTCGTGCTGCAGGGCGGCACGCAATACAACTTGGCTGCGGTCAAGGCGCAGGTGGATTTCATCGAGTCGCGCTTCAAGGGCAAGGACGTGCAGCCCACCATCGTGGTGCACGAGCACGCCGGCGAGGCCGGCGCCATCGGCTGCGCTCTCGAAGCCGGCCGCCTGTGGGACCACGGCCGCCAGTCCACCTTCATCGGCATGGACGGCGTGGCCAGCATCAGCTATTCGACGACGCGCAACGAAGCCACCCGCTGCTATTTCTGCAAGAACAAGTGCCTGCGGACGTTCATCGACGTCAAATCGGCCACACCGAATGAAAATTACCGGCCGCCGGTCAAGACCAAGGTGCCGCTCGAAACCGGCGCGCAGCGGCTGATCATCGCCACTTGCGAAAAGGGAACCGTCGAAAACATCGAGGACATGCGCGGCATCAAGGCCGGCCTCGACAAAGTGAAGGGCGAGAATCCGAACCTCGTGGAAATCGCCGCCAAGGCCGTGTTCCGCTCCACCAGCGCGCCTGTGGTGGCCGACCCGATTCCCCGGTTCGCCTTCACCGCGGCGCAAAAGAAACGCGTGGAGCTCATGAAGAAGCGGGCGACGCTCAAGATCGGCATGCCACGCGTGCTCAACATGTACTCGCAGACGCCTGTCTTCATGGGCTATTTCGAATCGCTCGGCCTGCAGCCGGAAAACCTGATCTTTTCCGACTACACCAGCGAGCAGCTCTATAAGGAAGGCGCCAAGCGCGGGGCCATCGACCCCTGCTTCCCGTCCAAGGTCGCCATTCCGCACGTCCACAACCTGCTGTACGTGCTCCACCCCAAGAAGAAGCTCGACTACATTTTCTTCCCGATGATTGACTGCCTCACCAGCGACTTGGTGAACACGCAGGGCAGCCGCTCGTGCCCCACCGTGGCAGCCACGCCGGCGGCGGTCAAGGCGGCCTTCACCAAGGAAGGCGACATCTTCAAAGAAAAGGGCGTCGTCTTCCTCGATACTTTCGTCAACATCGGCCAGCCTGCCGTGCTCGAGCGCCAGCTCTGGGAGCAGTTCCAGGACATCCTCGGCCTATCGCCGGAAGAAAACCACCGCGCGATGCAGGAGGGTTATCGCGCGCTCGACCACTTCAACAACGTGACCCTGCGCGGGCAGGGCCGCGAGGTGCTCGAGCAGCTCGAGCGCGAGGACCGGCTCGGCATCGTCCTGCTCGGCCGCCCGTATCACAACGACCCCGGCATCAACCACGAGATTCTCGAAGAGTTCCAGAAGCTCGGCTACCCGGTCTTCGCCCAGGATTCTCTACCCATTGATGATGACATCGTCTGGCGGCTGTTTGGCGAAGACGTGGTGCGCGGCGAGATCACGCACCCCATGGACATTCAGGACGTGTGGAAAAACTCGTACTCGGAGAACACCAGCCGCAAGGTCTGGACCGCGAAGTATATCGCGCGGCACCCCAACCTGGTGGCGCTCGAGCTATCGAGCTTCAAGTGCGGCCACGACGCGCCGATTTACACCGTGGTCGAGGAGATCGTGGAGCACTCCGGCACGCCCTACTTCTGCTTCAAAGACATCGACGAAAACAAGCC
>DASQHK010000164.1:0-5093 GCA_035632135.1 Bryobacterales bacterium | reverse complement strand
AACAGGTAGTCCCTCTCGAGCTTCCGGCCGGCGAGACGCGGGCCGCGCCCGGCCCGGCCCTCCTTGCCGTGGCAGTAGCCGATGCCGCAGGTGGTAGCGAAGATAGAGCTGCCCCGGGCGATCACCGCCGCGTCGTCGAGCTTGACCGTCGGGGTCTGAGCCCGCAAGCCCGCGGCCAACAGCAACACGCCGCAAGAAAACGCTCCGCAGATCCGCATCGCTCATTCCGTCAGCGCGAACACGAAGACCGCCGAGCCACCGGGAATGGCCTCCGTCTCCGGCCACAATTGCGGCATCAGACCGGCCACCGCAGAGCCCCACCCGCTCGGCGTGGCAATGTATTGCCGCCCTTTGACGGCATAGCTGATTGGCGAGCCACGATGGCCGGAGCCGGTCTGGAAGTTCCACACTTTCTCGCCCGTCTTCGCGTCCAGGGCGAAGAACTGCCCCTCCGGGTCGCCCGTGAAGATCAGCCCGCCGCCAGTGGCCAGCACGGAGGCCAGCAGCGGGTACTTGGACCGGTAGAGCCATTGCTGCTTGCCGGTGACCGGATCGTAGGCGCCGAGATGGCCGCCCGACTCACCCTTTAGTGCAGGTTTCATCTCGAAATTGCCGGCCATAAAGGGCTTACCCTCGTTGCCCTTCTGTACAAAGGGGGTCACGATCTCGCACCACTCGATCCCGGTCGTATAAAACAAACCCGTCTTCGGATTGAACGCCCCGTGGTTCCAGCTCCGCCCGCCGCCGACGGACGGGCAGATCAGGTTGGGCTTGCCCACGATGGGTTCGTTTCGTCCAATCAGGTTGCCCTGCTCGTCGACGCCCTTGATCCAGTTCAGGCTCTCCACCAGCGGCCAGGCATTCACGAACTTGCCATTGGTGCGGTCCACCACGAACACGTAGCCGCCCTTGTTCACGTTCAGCAGCAGTTTGCGCCGCCGGCCCTTGTACTCCCGGTCGAACAGGACGTTTTCGTAGACCGAGTCCCAATCCCAAACGTCGAACGGAATCTGTTGGTAGTACCACTTGAGCTTCCCGGTGTCGGCATCGAGGGCGACGGTGGAATCGGTGTAGAGGTTGGAGCCGCTGCGATCCTCGCCGTAGAAATCGGCGGCCGGGTTGCCGACGCCCCAATAGACGAGGTTCAGCTCGGGATCGTAGGAGCCGGTCATCCACGAGGAGCCGCCGCCGAGCTTCCAGCTTTCGCCCTTCCAGGAGTCGTTGCCCGGCTCGCCCGGCCCGGGGATCGTCCAGAAGCGCCACACGTGCCGGCCGGTGCGCGCGTCGAAGGCGTTGATGTAGCCGCGATGCGCGGTGTCGCCGCCGGTGACGCCGACGATCACCTTGTCCTTCACCACCAGCGGCGCGCCGGTGATGTTGCAGCCACACTGGGAGACATCCTCTACGTTGACGTTCCACGCCTCGCGGCCCGTCTTGGCATCGAGCGCAACCAGGTGATTGTCGAGCGTGCCCAGGAAGACCAGCCCATAGCCCAGCGCCACGCCGCGGTTCCAGGGCGCGTAACTGGACGCGATTTGTTTGGGCTTTTCGTAGACGTAGCGCCAGAGCGTCTTGCCGGTGGCGGCGTCGAGCGCGTAGACACGGTTCCACGACGTGCTGATGTACATCACACCGTCAGCCACCAGCGGCGTGCACTGCAAGCCGCCCTCGATGTCGCCGGTCTGGAAACTCCACACCGGGACCAGCCGCTTGAGGTTGGAGCGGTTGATCTGGTCGAGCGGGCTGTAGCGCCAGGCGTTGTACGTGCGCGAGTAGATCAGCCAGTTCTGCGCGTCTTGGCCGGCGTGGTTCAGCCGGTCGGCGTTGATGCTCTGCGCCCACGCGGCGGACGCCAGGGCCAGAGCCAATAGGATGCGGGTCATAAGGGCCCATTTAACCACACCAGCCCGGTTCATCTACTGACTTGGTGATTTGGGGATTTCCCGGTGGCTGCGCTTTGCTTTAGCGCTTGGGGTACACCAGCGGGTAGTTCTTGGCTTTCCACTCCTTCAACGCGCAGGCGTGGACCGTTTTGTAGCCGTGCTTTTCGAGGATGGCCGCCGCACGGGCGGCCCGTCCGCCGCCGTTTCAAGCGGTGACGATGTAACGGTTTTTGGGAATCTCGTTGAGGCGCGACTCGACCTGGTCGACGGGAATGTTGACATACCCCTTCAGAGTACCCAGCTCCTCGATCTCTTGCGGCGTCCGCACGTCGAGAAAGAACAAGTCTTTCTTCTCATCCACGCGCTTTTTGAGATCGTCGGCGCTGATGCGCGGCGGCGCCGGCTCTTGCGCTCGCGCGCTCAGAGCGAGCGCTCCCGCCGCTAAAACCCAACCCGCTTCTCGTCGAAGCATCGTTTCGCCCTCCCACGGTGTAGTATAGCTCAGTGGCTTTGCATCCCGGCTTCCGGCTCGGTCCTTGCGAGATTCTGGCGCCTTCGATCCGGAGCTGGACAACTTGCACCCCGATCCGCGCTTCCGGCAACTCGTCGAGCGCGTCGGACTGCCGCAGTAGCCCTCGGCTTTTCGCAAATCCCGCCGATTCCATATATACTACCCCCTTGGAGATTTCTTGATGCCTACCTCACAGGTCGAAGGCCGGGCGGCAGTGAGCAACGAGCCGCGTTCCGCCTTTTCGACCTTTCTGATGATCGCCATCCCCAACGCCACCGCGTTTTTCTCGAGCATGTGCATCATGGTGGTGGAGCTGGTAGCGGGACGCATGATCGCCCGCCACGTCGGAAACTCGCTCTACACCTGGACCTCCGTGATCGGCGTGGTGCTGGCGGGCATCGCCGTGGGCAACTGGGTCGGCGGGCGGCTGGCCGATCGCTTCCATGTGAGGAATGCCCTGGCGGCGGTTTTTTCGGTGGCCTCGATCGCCTGCTTCACCATCCCCGTGCTGAACCGGGCGGCGGGCGATTGGTCGTTTCTGCTGCGGCAAGAGTGGCCGGTGCGCATCGCTTGCCACGTCTGCATGGTTTTCTTTCTGCCCTCGGCCGTGCTCGGGTGCATCAGCCCCATGGCCGCCAAGATGGCGCTCGATCTGGGCCGCGAGACCGGCCGCACGGTGGGCAGCGTTTACGCCTGGGGAGCGGTGGGCAGCATCCTCGGAACATTTCTTACCGGCTTTGTTTTGATTTCGAAGATGGGGACGGTCGCGGTGGTGGTGAGCGCCGGCCTGGCCATGGCCCTGGTAGCGGTCGTTTACGGCGCCAGCTCGCTATTCCCGTACCTGTGGGCGGCCACGGCTCTGTGCCTGGTGATCGGGGCCATGGGTCCCTGGCGGTTCTCGCAGCAGTTGGCGCTGGAGACGGCTTTCCGGCGCGAGCGCTTCGCCAACGTCCTCTACGTCGATGAAAGCCAGTATTCCTACATCCAGATCGAGGAGGAGGCCGATCCGCCCAACACGCGGTCCATGTCGCTCGATCACCTGGTCCACTCCTACATCGTGATGAACGATCCCGCCAACCTCCAGTACGACTACGAGAAGCTTTACGCCTCGATCACGAAAACGGCTCTGGAAGACAAGCCCCGCCCCTCGGCCTTTTTCATCGGCGGCGGAGGCTACGTATTCCCGCGGTATTTGTTGGCGAAGTGGCCGGCCAGCTACATCGAGGTCGCCGAGATCGATCCGCGGGTGACCGAGGCCGCGTATCGCGCTTTCGCCCTCTCGCGCGCCCTCCCCTTGCACATCTATAATCTCGATGCCCGCAACCACGTCGACGATCTGCTGCGGCGCAAGGCGCACGGCGAGCAAGTGCCTTCGTTCGACCTGATTTACGGTGACGCCTTCAACCATTACTCCGTGCCGTATCATCTCACCACCCTCGAGTTCAACCTGAAGCTGCGCCAGTTAATGTCGCCCGACGGCGTTTACGTGATCAACGTCATCGACGTTTACAAGTCGGGAAAGTTTCTGGGGGCGGTTCTGAACACCTTCGCCAAGAGTTTCCCGCACGTCTACGCCTTTTCGACCGAGACCGCCGGGCCTTCGAGCGAACTCGACCGCCGCGACACGTTCGTGGTGGTGGGCTCCCTCCAGCCGCTGCGCGGAACGGGCCTGGAGAAGGATGTGCCGGGCTCCGCGCTCACCCCCAAAAACTTCGAGGAGCTGCGCCAGCGCTCGCGCAACATCGTGCTCACCGACGACTATGCGCCGGTCGAGCAGTTGCTCGAGCCGGTTGTCCGGCTGGCCGACAAGGAGAGCTGAATTGCAGCGACGGCATTTTCTCCGCTCCGCCCTGAGTGGCGTGCTGGCGGCGGCCGCGCGTCCCCTGCCCGCGCAGTCCGGGCGCCGGCCGCTTTCACGGCGGCTCTCTATCATGATCGGCGGCTTCTACGGCCCGTTGCCGCTGGCCCAGAAGATGGAGAAGCTGGCTTCCATCCACTATCCCGCCTTCGAGGGCTTCAACTGGAGCCACGAAGACCTTGACGCGGTCCGCGAAAAGGCGCAGGCCCTCCATCTCGAGATCGCGCAGATCGGAGGCAGCCGCAGCCTGAAGGGCCCTGTGGGCGCGTTGGTCGATCCGGCCGAGCGCGACAATTTTCTCGCCTATCTCAAAGACGCCATCGCCGCAGCCAGGAAAGTGGGCACGCGACGACTACTGGTGCTGACCGGCGATGAGCTGCCGAATCGGAGCCTCGAAGACCAGCGCCGCTCGATCATCGACGGCCTGCGCGCGGCGCGCCCGCTGGTCGAGCCCGAGGGCATCACGCTGGTCGTCGAGTTGCTCAACACGCTAGTGAACCACCCCGGCTACTCCCTCCACTCGACGGCCGAAGGGGTCCGCATCGTGGACGCCGTCGGCAGCCCCAACGTCAAGCTGCTCGACGACCTCTACCACATGCAGATCATGGAAGGGAACCTGATCGCGAACCTGACGAAGTACATCGACCGCATCGGCCACTTCCACGTCGGCGATGTCCCCGGCCGTCACCAGCCCGGCACCGGCGAGATCAACTACCGCAACGTGTTCGAAGCCATCGCCAAGACCAGCTACGAGGGGTACGTGGCGATGGAGTACAGCCCGACGATCGACTTCCTGGAGAGTTTGCAGCAGATTCAGCGCATGACGGCGGACTTGTAAGGA
>DASQHK010000163.1:0-1632 GCA_035632135.1 Bryobacterales bacterium | reverse complement strand
GTCGTTCTTGCCGATCAGCCGCCAGCGCAGATCAGGGCGCCGCTTCCGCAACGCGGGCCAGACAGACTGCGCAAAATAGCGCACCGCCGCCACATTGGGATGATATTCCAGGTTGCCGGAGAAGGCGATGCAGTTTTCCTCGTCCACCGGCTCGGGGAAGCGCAGCGGAATGGCGTTAGGGTAGACAGCGACACAAGCATCGGGAGCGAGGTCGAGAATCCGCGCCCGGTCGGCCTCGGAGGCGGCGAGCACCAGATCGAACTTTGGCAGCGACTCGCGCTCGGCCTGCTCAGCCAGGCGCGCGAATGCCTGGTGCGCCCAGCGGCCCGGGCGCGGCTCGGTGCGGGCGCAGCGCCCATGGAGCGCCGATTCGATGTTGTGCATGTCCATGACCACGTGCTCCGCGTGCCGCCGCAATAACCCTTCATAGGGCGCGCACCAGAAATGCTCGATGACCGCCAACTTGTAACGCCGCCCGCCAATCGCCCGCGCAACCTGCTCGCGGCTGCCGTCGCCACAGAACCGGTCGGTCAGGGGTGGCACGCCTCTTACTAAACGCGCCGTGTTGCGCAGCACGCGTGTTGCCAGATCCTTGCGATGCGGGGGGAGGTGGATCCAGTCCAGCTTCTCCGCCGCCTCCCGAGGAAAGCCATCGGGGAAATCCGAATCCGGGCCGGCTCCCACCCGGAACGTCACCAGGTGCAGACGGAATCGCGAGGCCAGAAAACAGGAAATGCTGGCCGTCCGCACCGCGCCGCCGCCGGCCATCGGATAGGGCGGCTCGGGCGCCAGCAGCAGAGCCCACTCAGAACCGCCGGAGAGCTTCGACATAGACCTCGCGGGTTCTGATCGCCGTCCGGCGCCACGAAAACTGGGACGCCCGCCGGATCCCGAGCTGCTGGTACTCCAGCCGCCGCTTGGGATCCCTTACTAATTCTACAATCGCGCGGGCCAAAGCGCTGGTGGAATCGGCATCCACGGCCACGGCTGCCACGCCGGCGACCTCGAGCAAGGCGGGATCGCGGGAAATCACCGCCGCCACGCCCGACTGCATTGCCTCCAGCACCGGCAGCCCAAAACCCTCATACAGAGAAGGATAGACGAAAACGGCCGCGCCCGCCACGAGCGCGGCGAGATCCCCGTCGTCGAGCACGCCGGGGACGATTAGCCCTGGCTCGGCTTCGAGATTTAACACGGAAGGGCTTAACCCCGGTCCTTGCACGGAACTCTCGGCGGGCCGACCGGCGAGAACCAAGCTCAAATCCGGACGCTCGCGGCGGGCTTCCCGCCAGGCCGCGACCAGACGAGGGATGTTCTTGCGGAGTTCCCGGGCGCCTAGGAACAATAAGTAGGGGGGCCGCACGCCGAGCCGGGCGAGGGGGGCCGCGATTTCCGGCTCGGAGCGCGGATGAAACAGCGGGCCGGCCGCGAGCGGGATCGGCACGACGCGAGAGGGCGGCAGGTTGAATTTCTCGATCGCCTCGTGGCGGATGGCCTCGCTCGGCGTGACGATCATCGTGGCCAAGCGGAGCAGGAACGGCGTGCGCCGGCGGATGCGCCCGGCCGCGACCGCCCGGCGATCGCCGGCGGCCCACGGCGAAAGATCGTGCAGGGTCAAAATGGAGGGCGCCA
>DASQHK010000162.1:0-10007 GCA_035632135.1 Bryobacterales bacterium | reverse complement strand
CAGGGCATCATCACCATCATGGCCATGAATTTCGGCGCCAGCAGGAAATCCACCGGCTCGAGCGCCATGGTGCGCAGGGCGTCGACTTCCTCGGTGACGGTCATGGTGCCGATTTCAGCGGCGAACGCCGAGCCGGAGCGTCCGATGATGATGATGGCGGTCATCAGCGGGCCCAACTCGCGCGTCAGGCTGACCCCCACCAGGCTCACCACGTATTCGAGCGCGCCGAGTTTTTTCAACTCGTAGGCCCCTTGCAGAGCCATGATCAACCCGACGAAACCCGAGATCAGGCAGACCACCGGAAGCGCCTGCACGCCCACGATCGCCATTTGGCGCACCGTGGTTTTCAGGCGCAGCCGGCTGCCGCGAAACTGGCGCAGATTGCAAACGGCCGCGACGCCCCGCGCGAATTGAATGCTCAGGCCGCCCACGTATTCCACGGTTTCAATCGTGGAGCGGCCCATCTGGGTAAGGGTCATACGGAAAAAGGCTAGCGATCAGCGATCATCAGCTATCAGCGATCAGCTATCAGCGATCAGCTACCAGCGATCAGCTACCAGCCATAAAGCTATCAGCTATCAGCCATGAGCTATCAGCCATCAGCTATCAGCTATCAGCTATCAGCCATTCAGCTACCAGCTACCAGCTACCAGCTACCAGCTACCAGCTATCAGCCATCGCCAGCAGCTATGCGGCCCGTCGGCGTGGCAGCCGCTGAGAGCTGACGGCTGAAAGCTGACGGCTGATTACTCCAGCTATCAGCCATCGCCAGCAGGCATGTGGCCCGTCGGCGTGGCAGCCGCTGAAAGCTGACGGCTGTTTACTTCAGCAGTCAGCTATCAGCCTTCAGCGGTCAGCTAAAAGCCATCAGCAATCAGCCGTCAGCTACCGCTACCTGCTGCTGGCGCGGCTGCTGAAAACTGAGAGCTGATAGCTGATAGCTGTCTGTTTACTTCAACGCTTCTTCCACGGTCCCGGTAATCTCAAACACGCTCGTCAGCCGCGTCAGGTCCAGCACGTGGCGGGGCGCGTCGTTCAGGCCGCTGAGGATGAAGCGCGCCTTGCGCTTCTTTGCTTCCTGCAGGCCTTCCACCAGGCTGGCCACGCCGGAGCTGTCGATGTAGTTGACGCCCTTGAGGTCCAGGACCACGCGTTCCTGCCCGCGGTGCTCAAACAGGTCCAGAATGGCGGAGCGCAACTCGGGCGAACTTCTCAGGTCGATGTCGCCCTGAATATGCACCACCGAGCAAGCGCCGTTGCGGACGATGTTGATTTCGAGATCCTTGGCCATGTGTCCTACCGCGTCCGCGCCTTCACATGCTTGCAAAGGCGCACCAGATTTGTATTGCCGTTGCGCTCGAAAATAACCTCATCCATGGTCGAGCGCATCAAAAAAATGCCGCGGCCGCCGACGCGCATCTCGTCGGGCGGAGGCGGATCGAGGCGCTTCGGGTCCAGAGCTTCCCCCTTGTCGCGCAGGACGATCTCCAGGCAGCCGCTGTCGGCGATGCAACTCAGCCAGACGCGGCCGTTGGGGTCGCCCTTGTAGGCGTGTTTCATCACATTGCTGAGGGCCTCGTCCACGGCAATCATGATGTCGCACCGCTCCGCTTCACCGAAACCAGCCTGGCGCGACACTTCGTCCATCATGGCCCGCACCATGCGCAGCCAGCGCGGATCGCTGGAGATTTCGAGCTCCACTTGCTGCGGCACTCCGGTCTCCGTGCGCCTCTGGGTTATACAGAATTTTCGGTTGGGATTATAGCATGATTGTCAGGTATGGCCGGTAAAGTATCGGCAGGCCGCTGGGCGGCGTTCCGAATTTTGCTCCGCGTGGAGAAAAAAGGCGGTTTCGCGGCGGACCTGCTGCATTCCCCGCTCACGGCCGGGCTCGAGGAGCGCGACCTGGGCCTGGCTGAGGAATTGACGCTGGGCGTGCTGCGCTGGCAGGCGGAGCTTGACCGGCGGATCGCGGAGGAGGCCGGCCGGCCGGCGGAGAAGCTGGATACGGAAGTGCGGCTGGCTCTGCGGCTCGGCGCTTACCAGTTGCAATGCCTCGACCGCATCCCGGAGCACGCCGCCGTCTCCGAGAGTGTCGAAATCGTGAAGCGCGCGCGCAAAAACTCGGCCGCTGGATTGGTAAACGCCGTGCTGCGCAAGGTAGCGTCGCGCGCGCCGCCCTGCCGGCCCACGGCCGAATCCGCCGTGCCAAAGTGGATGCTGGAGCGGTGGCGCAGGTATTTCGGCGAAGCCAGGGCGGACGAGATCGCGCTGGCCACGCTCCAGGCGCCGCCGGCGTATGTGCGGCTGAACGCACAGTGTGACCCGGAGGAGACAGTGCGCCTGCTGGCTGCCGAAGGAGTAGAGACCGCGCCGACGGAGCTGCCGTTTTGCCGCCTGGTCCGCAGCGGCCGGCCGGCCCGCACCGAATGTTTCCGGCAGGGGCGCCTCCGCATCCAGGACCTCGGCTCGCAGCGAGTGACGCCGCTGCTCTCGCTGGAAGCGGGTCATCGCTTCCTCGATTTGTGTGCGGCGCCGGGCGGAAAAACATTCCAGGCCCTCGAGCAGCGGGGCAGAGGCGAGCCGGGCGGCCGCCAAGGCCTGGCCGTGGCCTGCGATCTCTCGTTCGAGCGCCTCTTGACGATGCGCCGCCTGGCGACCATGCCCGTCGCGCTGGTTGCGCTCGACGCGACCAGGCCGCTGCCGTTTGCGACGCAGTTCGATCGCATCCTGGTCGATGCGCCGTGCTCGGGTACCGGGACGCTGGCGCACAACCCGGAGATCAAGTGGAGGCTCGCCCCGCGCGACATCGAGGATCTGGCTGCGCGGCAGCGGGCCATCCTGGCTCGAGCGCTCGATGCGCTGGCGCCGGGCGGCCGGCTGGTCTATGCCACCTGCTCGCTCGAGCCGGAGGAGAATGAAGGCGTGGTGGACGCCGTGTTGGGGCCGGGTTTTGGGAAAGGCCAGACATACCAGTGGCTGCCCGGCGCGCCCACGCCTGCGCCGGCCGCGGACGGCTTCTTCGCCTGTGTGATCGCGCGGACATAGCCCGGCGGACCGGCCCGGGTGCAGCCCGCGCGCGCCCTTGCGGCGGCGGCCGGCGTGTTAGAATAGGGACTGTTTCACGTCATGATTGAGATCGCGCCTTCCATCCTGGCTGCCGATTTTTCGCGGCTCGCCGAGGAAATTCGGGCGGTTCGCAAAGGCGGCGCCTCCCTGGTGCACGTGGATGTCATGGACGGCCACTTTGTGCCCAACCTGACGATCGGCCCGCCCGTGGTGAAGTCATTGCGCCGGGCCACCGACATCGTGCTCGATTGCCATCTGATGATCGAAGACGCCGACCATTACGCGCCGGAATTTGTGGCTGCCGGAGCCGATATGGTTTCCGTCCACCAGGAGGCGTGCCCTCACCTGAACCGCACGCTGCACGCCATTCGCGCCGCCGGCGCGGCGCCGGGCGTGGTGCTGAATCCGGCCACGCCGCTGCACGCGCTCGAAGAGGTGCTGGATCTGGCCGATTATGTGCTGATCATGAGCGTGAACCCCGGGTTCGGAGGACAGGAATTTATCCCGTCGGCGCTCGACAAGGTTCGCCGGCTGCGAGAGATCCGAAACGAGCGCGGGCTGGCGTTCCGGATCGAAATCGACGGAGGGATCACGCACGAGAACGCGGGCGAGTGCGCGCGCGCCGGCTGCGACATCCTGGTGGCCGGCACGGCGGTATTCGGAACGCCGGATCCGGCCGAAGCGGTGGCGGCGCTGCTGCGGGCGGCGGAAGGCGCCCTCGCCTTGCGGGTTTGAGGGTGCACACAGGAATCTTATGTCTCGAAACTTGATCAAGGTGGCGGCCGTGGCGCTGGCGCTCGGGATGCTCGCGGGCTGCGCCCGCCGCAAGAAATACGAGAACCCCATCATCACCAATTCGCAGCAGCCGGATAAGGTGCTGTTCGACCGGGCCATCGGCGACATCGAGCACAGCCGGTTTGAAGTGGCCAGGCTGACCCTGCAAACCCTCATCAATACCTATCCGGACAGCGAATACCTGGCCAAGGCCAAGCTGGCCATCGCCGATAGCTGGTACCGCCAGGGGGGCGCCAATGGCCTCGCCCAGGCCGAGGCGGAGTACAAGGACTTCATCACCTTCTTCCCCAACATGGAAGAGGCCGCCGAATCGCAGAAGAAGATCTGCCAGATCCACTACCAGCAGATGGAAAAGCCCGACCGCGATCCGACGCATGCCATCAAGGCCGAGTACGAATGCCGGCAACTGATTCTGCAATTCCCGAACAGCAAGTTCGTGGCGGAAGCAGAACAAATGCTGCGCGACGTTCAGGAAGTGCGGGCGGACGCCGAGTTCCGCGTGGGCCAGCAATATTGGAAGAAAGGCAGCTACCGGGCCTCCTCGACGCGGCTGCATGCGGTGAGCGACGAGTATCCCCTTTACAGCAGGTCCGACGAAGCGCTGTGGCTGCTGGGCGATGCCTACGGCAAGATGGGCAAGAATTTCGAGGAGAAGAGCGCGCAGGCCTACGCCAAGCTGGTGCGGGAATATCCGCTGAGCCCGCTGGTGGCGCAGGCCAAGGACCGCCTCGCGGCCATGAACAAGCCGATCCCGGACCCCGATGAAGCGGCCGTGGCGCGGATGCAGTACGATCTGGAACACCGCGAGAAGACCAGTCTCAAGGGCCACGCCCTCGGCGTCTTCAGCCGGAAGCCGAATGTGAACGCGGCGGCGAAGACCGGCAAGCCGTCGCTGGTAGCGGCGGCCCCGGTGATTCCGGAGGGGATGCCGACGCCGGCTCCCATCGGCGGGTCCGCGACCGCAGAGGTGGGCGCGACAACCATCACCGGCCCCAGCGCTCTCGACACGCAGCCTGACGCGAGAGCGAAGCCACCGAGCGACGCGCCGGCCTCCCCGGCCGCCAGCGGCAATGGCGCCGGCAATGCCGCTGCTTCCGGCCCTGCGGCGGCGGCGCCCGCGGCGGGACAGGCGGCGGCAACACCGGCGCCGGCAGCCACGGCGGGCGCCAGCGTCCAGAAAGCGTCCTCGGAGAATGCGACCGAGAGCGCGCCGCCCGCAAGCAGCTCCAAAAAGAAAAAGAAGGGCCGCTTCCTAAAAGTGATTCCGGTGCCTTAGCCCCGTGCTCAAGGTTCTCCTCGCTGACGACAACCCGCACGCCCAGCGCATGGGGGCCGAAATACTGAGCCAGGAAGGATTTGAAGTGCTCGGCGTGACGGGCGGGCGGGAGGCGCTCGAAAGCCTGGAGCGTTTCGCGCCGGACCTGGTGCTCGCAGATGTGTGCATGCCGGAGCATTCGGGCTACGAGATCTGCGAGCGCATCAAGGCGAACCCGGCCCTGGAGCGCGTTAAAGTGGTATTACTAGTGGGCGCATCGGAGGCGCTGGACCGCGCGCGGGCGGCGAGCGCGGGCGCTGACGGCGTGCTGCAAAAACCGTTTGAGCCGTCGGCGGTGATGGACCTGCTCGCGCCGCTAATGGGCCGCGTCCCCGCCCGGCGCGCGCCCCCGAAGCAGGCCGGCAGCGGCCCCGCCGGAAAAGAGGAGTTCGAGCAGGCCGTGCAGGCCGTGCTCGATCGCGAGCGGATGGATCGCGACCAGGTTCGCGCGGCTGTGATGCTCGCTCTCGAGCTGGCGCTGCCCGGATTTGTCGATGACCTGACCGAGCGCGTTCTCGAAGCGCTGCGGCGCGCCGGACGATAAGAGCATGCCTGACAACTCTTTTGACGTGGCTTCCAAGATCGACCTGCAGGAGGTCAGCAACGCGATCCAGCAGACGCTCAAAGAGGTCCACACGCGTTTCGACTTGAAGAACACGAAGACGCTCGTCGAGCTGCACGCCAAGGAGAACCAGATCCTGCTGGCCTCCGACGATGAATTCAAGCTGCGCGCGGTGAATGACATTCTGCAGCAAAAATTGGTCCGCCGCGCAGTCCCGCTGAAGGGGCTTTCCTACGGCACGATCGAGCCGGCGGCGGGATCATCGGCGCAGCAGTTGATCACCATCCAGCAGGGCATCCCGATCGAGAAGGCGCGCGAAATCGTCAAGACGATCAAGAACAGCAAGCTGAGGGTGCAGGCTTCCATCCAGGCCGACGTCGTGCGGGTAAGCGGCCGCGACCGTGACACGCTCCAGCAGGTCATTCAATTGCTGCGGAACAACGATTTCGGCATCGATATGCAGTTCATCAACTACCGGACGAACTAGAGATTCTCGCCAAGGCGCAAAGCGCGCAAAGATTTCTTGGTGTTCTTTGCGGCTTGGCGAGAGATCCCCATCGGCGTGGAGTTCACGAGCCGCCGGATGAACCGGACGAACTAGAGATTCTCGCAACGGCGCAAAGCGCGCAAAGATTTCTTGGCGTTCTTTGCGGCTTGGCGAGAGATTCCGGCTTGGCGAGAGATTCCCTCGTGCTTTATATCCCAGGACCGGCAGGCCGCCTCGAGGGCCTGCTCGAAATCGAAAAGGACGCGCCGGCGGGGCCGGTACGGCTGGGCGTGGTGGTGTGCCATCCCCACCCGCGCTACGGCGGGACCATGCGCAACAAGGTCGTACACCGGATGGCGCGCGGCGCCCGGCGCGCGGGCGCGGCCGTTCTGCGCTTTAATTTTCGCGGCGTGGGGCTGAGCGCGGGCGAGTACGACCAGGGCATCGGCGAGCAGGACGACCTTCGCGCCGCGCTCACCTTCTTGGGCGAGCAGTATCCGGGGCTGCCGCTGGTCGCCGCGGGTTTCTCGTTTGGCGCGCGGGTGAGCCTCGAGGCCAGTTGCTCCGACCCGCGCGTGGAGCGCGTGATCGCCGCGGGTGCGCCCGCCGGCCACGGCGACTGGAGCTTTCTTGAGCGCTGCGCCCGGCCCAAGTACTTCCTCCACAGCACGCACGATCAGTTCGGCACGCGCGAACAGGTCGAAGCGGTGTTGCGGCTTTCGGCGCCGCCCAAACAGCTTACCTGGATTGAGGCGCAGGATCATTTCTTCGAGGGCGCGCTCGATCAACTGGAAGAGGCTGTCTTCGAGATTTTGGCGACGCGCGCCTCGATCAGAATGACGGTAAGCAGCAGGTAGACCACGATGGCGCCGAGGGCCGGCACGCGGATGGCCCACTCGATCACCGAGAAATCCGCGAGCTGGCCGATCAGCCACGGCACGAACATCCCGCCGACCAGAGAAAACGAAAACAGGCCGTTGAAAAATCCCGGATGGTAGTAGGGAAAGCGCTCGCCGATCATGCCGATGATGAGCGGGTAGGCGGCGCCGAGGCCCGCGCCCAAAAAAAGCACGCCCGCCACCGCGCCGCCCACGCCGTGAGTGGAGAGCAGCAGCAGGCAGCCGAACAGCGAGGCGCCGGTGCTCGCCCCCAGCAGGCGGAAGGGCGTGGCTTGCCAGGGCAGGCGCGGCGAGAGCAGCTTGCCAAGGGTCAGGGCGATCCAGTAAAGCGCCAGCCCCAGCAAAGCGCCTTCCGAGCTGACGCCCAGCCGGTGGATCCAGTAGATGGCGAGCCAGCCGCCCACCGCCCATTCATTGCCGGATTGAAAAAACAAAGCCAGAGAAAGCAGGACCGCCGCCGGCGACCGCGTGGCTTGCCAGGACAGACGCAGCGGCGGCGCCTGCAGGGCCGGCTGCAGCAGCGATCTCTGGCGCAAGTAGAGCAGCCCCAAGCCTATTGGCAATAGAGATGTGAAGACTAGGATGCCCGGGGCGGTGAGGGTGTGGACCGTCGCCCAGATCAGCAGCGTGAAGCCTGCCGCGCCGCAGCCGAAGAACACGCCGGCCAGGCTCAGGATGGCGGCGGCCATGGGAGCGGTCAGGGCGTCGAACATCAGCCAGGATACGCCCGTGGTCAGCACCCCGGTGGAGAAGCCCAGCAGGATGAGCGGGGCGATGAGGCCGGCCGGAGAAAGGATGGCCGCCAGCGCCAGCATCGTGCCGCCGGCGAGAAAACAAGCGAGCACCAGCAGGCGCTGCATCCCGAGCTTGCCCAGGATGCGGCGCGCCACCATCGCCGCGCTGAACACGCCCAGGTTGAACGCCAGGAAGTAGCTGCCCGTGGTGGCAAGGTCGAAATGGACGTAGTAGGACCACACCGGCAGCAGCGCGCCCAGCAGAGCAATGAGGCTGCCCAGCAGAAAGAATCCTCCCATGGCCGAGCGGACTACGGACGGCCGCGGCGTGGGCCGGGACACGGGGCTTGCGGCGACATCCATGCGGTTCCACAGGGATTCTACAGGGAATTGGACGAGGAGGCCAGCGATTTGTCGCGCCGCGCGCCCTCACCGGGACGCGCATCTCATAGCGTCCGCTGAGCTTCGAGCAGCGCAGGTCGGTGTGGGCGTTGCTGCCAGCCCGCTTGCGCTGGGCGCCGATTCACCACTTTGCTACCGGTTTGGAGGACGCCGGCGGAGGTACTCTGAGTTGACAATAGGAAGCCGAACTTTCTACAATTTTCTTAGGGCCGCGAGATGGGAGCCAACACGACGAATGGACAAGCACCGCGTCGAAAGCTACAGAAAACGCCTGTTGCGCGAGCGCGACGACCTGTTGAGCCTGGTCATGCGCGCTCAGAAAGACGGGCGCTTTGCGGATGAAGAAGGCACCCAGGACCTGGCCGATAAGGCGGCCAACTCGTACGCCAAGGAGTTTTTGTTTCACCAGAGCAGCAACGAGCGAACGCTGCTGCAATTGATTGAAGAGGCCCTCGGCCGCATCGAGGAAGGCCATTTCGGCGAATGCGCGCAGTGCGGAGGGCCGGTGGAAAGCAAGCGGCTGGAGGCGGTGCCATGGGCCCGGCACTGCATTCCATGCCAGCAAAAGCAGGACGAGGGGCTGCTCTAGCGGCAGCTCCGGGAGGTGAGTCTTCTCGAGTAGTGCGCAACCAACGTCGGCTCCTCCTTTCTGGCGTCCCTTCGCCGCAGGAATCCCGCACGCTTTCTTTTCGCTCCTCTATCCAGATGACTGCCGGGTCTGTGCGGCGCCGCTGGTGCGTTTTTCGCGCGCGCCGGTGTGCGACGGCTGCCTCCAGGAACTTACGCCGCTGGCTCCGCGCGCCCAGTGCATCCAATGCGGGCTGCCCTTTGAAAACGAGCGGCCCTTGCACGAGTCGGGCTTGTGCGGCCTCTGCCGTCGCGGCGTCACGGAGTTCGACTGGGGCCGCTGCTTCGCTGCCTACGAAGGCGCGCTCCGGCGCTTCATTCACCTGCTGAAATACGACGGCCTGGAGCCGCTGGCGCGTCCTCTGGCGGAGCGTCTGGCTCCCTTGCTCGGCCAGGCCGGGCCGGTGGATCTGTTGGTACCCGTGCCACTGCATCGCAGCCGCCGCCGCGCTCGCGGCTTCAATCAGTCCGAGCTGCTCGCGGCCGAAATCAGCCGCCTCTCCGGCAAGCCCATGGTGGCGGCCCTCCTGCGCCGCACGCGGCCCACCGAAACGCAGACCGGCCTCACCCATCGCCAGCGCCGCCTGAACGTGCAGGGCGCTTTCATCGTCGCGCGCACCGAGGCTGTTCGCGGCAAGCACATCGCCCTGATTGATGACGTCATCACCACCGGCGCCACCGCCGGCGCTTGCGCCCGCGTTCTGAAGCGGGCCGGCGCGGCGAGGGTGGTGGTGCTGGCCCTGGCCCGCGCCCGGCTGGGCATCATTCCCATCGCCAGCGAGCCGGCCCCGCCGCCGGCACAACCCCCTTCACGCATCCGGAGGGCCGCATGCGGGGCCTGAGCCGCCTGCAAACTCCGGTGCTGGTGCTCAACGCCAGCTACGAGCCGATCAACGTGTGCGCCGCCCGCCGCGCCCTGGTGCTGATGATGAAGGGCGTGGCCGCAGCCGAAGAGGAATACCACGAGTTTGTGCATTCGCCCAGCCGCGCCATCTCGGTGCCGGCGGTGATCCGGCTGCTCGAATACCGCCGCATCCCGCACCAGACGCGCGCGCTGTCGCGCAAGAACATCCTGATCCGTGACCGTAACACTTGCCAGTATTGCGAGCGCGTGCTG
>DASQHK010000161.1:0-5226 GCA_035632135.1 Bryobacterales bacterium | reverse complement strand
CGACGTGCACGAAATCCTGACCTACCAAGCAGGCACCCGGCCCGATGGAACACTTTTTGGGACGGGACGCGGGGTTGGCTTGACCAAGGAAGGCGACGTCGTCACCTGGTTTGGCCACGGGGTCGGCAAGTTCGGGGAGGGTGGCGCGGTGAGTTATCGGGGAGCTGTTTATTACCAGACAGCCTCGCCGAAATTCGCGCGCCTCAACAGCGTTGCCGGCGTGTTTGAGTTCGAGGTGGACGCGAAGGGCAACACGCACGGGAAAATCTGGGAATGGAAGTAGGGCGCCGGCGGTTTCTGCTGGGCCTGCTGGGGGCGCCGCTCGCGGCGCAGTTGAGCAGGGACAAGCCCTTTCCACCGCACAAAGTGATCGGGAACGTCTACTACGTCGGCTCAGCCGACCTGGCGTCGTTCCTGATCACCACGCCCCAGGGCCACATCCTCGTCAACAGCAGCTTTGAAGAGACGGTGCCGCTGATTCGCGCCGGCGTCGGGAAGCTGGGCTTCCGCTTCGGGGACATCAAGATTCTGCTCGACAGCCACGCGCACGGCGACCACGTGGCCGGCAACGCGCTGGTGAAGCGGCTGACCGGGGCGAAGGTGATGGCGATGGCGGGCGATGCGGAAGTGATCTCGAGCGGCAGCGCCGGGCCGGCGTGCCCGGTTGACCGCGTGCTGCACGACGGCGACACGGTGTCGCTCGGCGGCATGACGCTCACGGCGCACCTCACGCCGGGACATACCAAGGGCTGCACCTCCTGGAGCTTCACGGCCGAGGACGGGGGCAAGCCCTACCGCGTGGTGATCGTGGGGAGCTTGAGCGTGAACCCGGGCTACATACTGGTGAACAATAGGAGCTATCCGCAGATCGCGGCCGATTACGAGCGGTCTTTCCGCGTGCTGAAGGCTTTGCCGTGCGACGTGTTCCTGGCGCCGCACGGCGAACAGTACGGCCTCGATGCGAAGTTTGCCAGGCTGGAGCGGGGAGGGGCAAACCCTTTCATTGATCCGGAGGGGTACCGGGCTTACGTCGAGACGTCGGAGGAGAAGTTTCGGAGGGAACTGGAGAGGCAGAAGAGGGGCAGGCGTTGAAGCACGGGTAGGCGACCGCTCACGATGGTCGCGGCTCGCGCTGAAAAAGGACAAATACCGCTTGCTAACGCGCGCGGCTCGGAAATCGGGGCGTGGGATGGGGTGATTCGACGGGGCGGCGTGGGCGGGCGTATTTTGCGGGGCGTGGGATCGGGTGATCGACAGAGGGACAGGGTGATTCGACGGAGGGGCGTGGGCCGGCTTAGCGCGGGGTCGGCGGGCGCTGGCAGGTTGGGCAGAAGTGCGTGCCGCGGGAGGCTACCAGGATGCGGCGGATCGGGGCGCCGCACGCGGGGCAGGGCTGGCCGGCGCGGCGGTAGACGTTGTGGCGGAGCTGGAAGGTGCCGCGCCGGCCGTCGCTGCCTACATAATCCGATACCGAGGAGCCGCCGAGCCGGATCGCCTCGGTCAGGACCTCAACGATCGCGCGGTAAAGACGTTCTGCCCGCGCGGGCCGCAAGCGCGCCGCAACTGCCCGGGGATGGATGCGGGCGCGAAACAGCGCTTCATCACAGTAGATATTACCAAGACCACTGAGGAACGACTGGTCGAGCAGCAGCGGCTTGACCATGGAGCGGTGCGCGCGCAAGCGCCGGACGAAGTCGCCTTTCGCCAGCTCGAGCGGCTCGGGGCCCAGGCGCTCGAAGCGCGAGGGGAGCCGCTCGCAGAACTCGAGGCGCCCGAACTGCCGGGTGTCGTTGTAGAGCAGCGTGAGGCCGCGGTCGAGATGGATGAGCGCGTGGGTGTGGCGGCCGGGATCGGCGTCCATGCGAAGCTGGCCGGTCATTCCCAGGTGGATCACGATGTGCGCGGAACGGCGGCCACGCCGCAGGCCGAGCAGGATGTGTTTGCCGCGGCGGCGCACGGCGGTGATGGTGAAGCCGGCCGCGCGGCTCAGGTCGCCGGCGGCCACGCGCGGCTGACGGACCTCGATTGCGACGATGCGCCGGCCGGGCAGGCGCGGGGCCAGGCCGCGGACGATCGTTTCTACTTCAGGGAGTTCAGGCAGGGTTTTAGGCCGCGGGGTTCTGCACTTGCGCGATCATCACGCGCTTCTTGAACTGCTCGAGCATGCTCTCATCGAGGCGGATTTCGGTGGGCCGCTTCACCAGCGTGGTCATGCGGCCGATCTTGTCCTGCAGCTTGAGCAGCGCGTAGAACAGGTTTTCGGGCCGCGGCGGGCAGCCGGTGACGTACACATCCACGGGCACGATGCGATCGACGCCCTGGAGCACCGCGTAGGTATTAAAAGGACCTCCCACGCTCGAGCAAGCGCCCATGGAGATGCACCACTTGGGGTCGGGCATCTGGTCCCAGATGCGCTTCAGCACCGGCCCCATCTTCAGCGTCACGGTGCCGGCGACGATCATGAGGTCGGACTGGCGGGGGCTGGGGCGGAACACCTCGGCGCCGAAGCGGGCGATATCGAAGCGCGAGGTCGAGGAGGCGATCATCTCGATGGCGCAGCAGGCCAGGCCGAACGTCAGCGGCCAGATGGCCGATTTGCGGGCCCAGTTGAAGACGTAATCGACCGAGGTGGTGAGGAAGTTTTTCTCGAACTGATTCTGGATGAAGGCCATGGCAACACTTTATTTTAGTACAGTCAGGGCCGGCTTGGCATCGCCCGGCGGGGGCGAAGCGGCGTGGACGGGCTTCGCCGCCTCGATCAGGAGGGCGCCGAGGCGGCGAAATTCGGCTTTTTCCTCGGGCGAGGCGTACCATTCGTTGGGCTGGAAATCGGCCTCTACGGGAGTCTCATCGGTGACCTGGGTGGTCTCGACGGCTTCGAAGCCGGCCTCGGCGAAAACGTCGGCCCATTCCGCCGCGCTCTTCAGCACGACCGGCAGGCGATAGACGCTCTGCCAGCGCTCCCAGAACGGGTTGTCCCGGAAGAACGTGTTCAGCACGAAAAGGCGGCCGCCCGGCGTCATGACGCGGAAGATCTCGCGCGCGGCGGGAGCGGGGTCGGGCCAGTAAAAGGCCGAATCGCCGCTGAAGACCAACGTGAAAAAATCTTCCTGCCAGGGGATTTCATCCGCGGCGCCGGTTACGAACATCAAATTCTCAATCTCGACGGAAAGGCGGCGGGCGAGGCGCACCATCTCATCGGAGACATCGACGCCCACCGCGAGACCGTCCTTGGCGATCAGCGCGAGCCGCCGGGCCGCCCAGCCGGAGCCGCAGCCCAGGTCCAGGAAGCGGTCTTGCGGTTGGGCCTGCATCCGCCGGTACACCTTTTCCATCAGGCCCGGATGGCGTGCATCCAAGCTGGGGCCTTTCTGGGCGCGCTGATCAAATTCGGCGCGCAGGAGCTGTCGCTGCTGGTCAGTCATTCCCGGCGATGGAAACCAGTTGCGGCTGCGCGGCCACGCTGCGGGCCACCTCGGCCGCTTCCTCGGCGGTGAAGCCCTCGACGCCCGAAGAGATGTTCATGGAGCAGAAGCGCGGGCCGCACATGGAGCAGAAGTGAGCGTCCTTGAATCCCTCCTGCGGCAGCGTTTCATCGTGGAGGGCGCGCGCGGTTTCGGGGTCGAGCGAAAGCTCGAACTGGCGGTTCCAGTCGAAGTTGTAGCGGGCGTGCGACAGCGCGTCGTCGCGGTCGCGCGCGCCGGGGCGGTGGCGGGCGACGTCGGCGGCGTGGGCGGCGATCTTGTAGGCGATCAGGCCCGCCTTGACGTCTTCCTTGTTGGGCAGGCCGAGGTGCTCTTTGGGGGTGACGTAGCAGAGCATCGATGCGCCATGCCAGCCGATCATGGCCGCACCGATGGCCGAGGTGATGTGATCGAAGCCGGGCGCAAAATCGGTGACCAGCGGGCCGAGCGTGTAGAAGGGCGCCTCGTAGCACATCTCCCGCTCCTTGACGACCTGCATCTCGATCTGGTCCATCGGGATGTGGCCGGGGCCTTCGATCATCACCTGCACGTCGCGCTCCCAGGCCAGCTTGGTCAGCTCGCCCAGCGTTTTCAGCTCGGCGAACTGCGCTTCGTCGCTGGCATCGGCGAGGCAGCCGGGGCGCAGGCCATCGCCGAGCGAGAAGCTCACGTCGTGCTTCTGGAAGATTTTGCAGAGATCATCGAAGTGGTCGTAGAGCATGTTCTGCTTGTGGTTTTTCACCATCCATTCGGCAAGAATCGAGCCGCCGCGGCTCACGATGCCGGTGATGCGCCTGGTCGCCAGCGGCACATATTGAATCAGCACGCCGGCGTGGATGGTCATGTAGTCGACGCCCTGCTCGGCCTGCTCTTCGATCACTTCCAGCATGAGCTGCGGCGTGAGGTCCTGCACGCGGCGCACGCGGGTGAGGGCTTCGTAAATGGGCACGGTTCCGATGGGCACCGGCGAACTGGCGATGATGTGTTTGCGGATGTTGGGGATGTCGCCGCCGGTCGAGAGGTCCATGACGGTGTCGGCGCCGTATTTGACGGAGTAGCGCAGCTTTTCGAGCTCGCCGTCGACGTCGGAGGTGACTGCGGAGTTGCCGATGTTGGCATTGATTTTGCAAAGGGAGGCCACCCCGATGCACATCGGCTCGAGGTTGGCGTGGTGAATGTTGGCGGGGATGATCATGCGGCCGCGCGCCACCTCGCTGCGGATGAGCTGCGGATCGAGGTTTTCCCGCCGGGCCACATACTCCATCTCCGCGGTGACGATGCCGCGCCGCGCGTAGTGCATCTGCGTGCGGACCGGGTCGCTTTCGCGTTTCTTCACCCATTCGGTTCTCATGGTGGTTGCCTCTCGAAAAAATTATCGGCCGCGAATCAACGCGAATGAAAAGGATAGATTCCATTGGCGTCCATTCGCGCGCATGCGCGGCCTACCCGTTTTCTTCACAAGCCCTAACGCGCGCGGCTCGGTATCGGCCGCGGCCGTGAGGGAGCGGCGCTGTTGGGATGCCACGCCCCGCCTCTGATTATGTCACCGGCGGCGAGACGCTGGCAACCGAGGGCAAGACCGCTTGCTTCGCGCGCGGCCCACTGTTCACAACTTGCCTCTTGATCTTTGCCCCTCTACTGCGTCATCCTATACGGTTTTCTTGCCGGGGCGCGGGGCCCGGGCTCGATTCATGCGGGTTCATCTTTTTTATCACGATCATTGCTTCGACGGGGCGGCGACGGCGGCGGTGTTTACGGAGTT
>DASQHK010000160.1:0-4303 GCA_035632135.1 Bryobacterales bacterium | reverse complement strand
GCCGGCAGTCGCGGCGCCGGGATGGCGGCGGGGTGATGGAGGTTATGGGAAATCGGACTTGCCGTCGAAACTGGGCGGAAATCGTCCCGCGCTTGCTCGCGGACCTCGCCGTGGTGCATGCGGCGTTTCTGTTTTCCGCGCTATTCGCGATCGAGCGGGGCGGATACACCACGGGCGCTTCCCTCGAAGCCCTGCGGCGCATGTACCTGCGGGGCTTTTTCCCGCTGTCGTTTCTTTTTCCCATTGTTTTTTTTCTGTCCGGCTTTTATGCCCGTCCTCGCGACTGCGCGCGTGATGGCAAGTGGCGCCGCTTCATTTCTGGAATCAGCCTGGCGAGTCTCATCTACTTTCTCGGCCATTTCTTGTTGCTCCAGCGGGCGGCAAGCCTGCCTTGGCCGGCGGCGCTTGGCTTCTTCGTGCTGGTGAACGCTGGCGTGTGCGGCAGCCGCACGCTGCCGTGGTGGCTGGCCAGCCGGGAGTTGCGAACCTCCGACGGCGGCCAGGCCGCAGCCGCCGAGAGCAGGCCCATTCTGGTGGTCGGCGGGGCCGGCTACATCGGTTCGGTGTTGTGCCGGAAGCTGCTGGAGGCCGGGCGCAAGGTGCGGGTGCTGGACTGTTTGATTTACGGGGACGCGCCGATCCGGGAGCTGCTGGGGCATCCGCGGTTTGAGCTGCAGGCCGGCGACTGCCGCAACATTCAATCCGTGGTGGCCGCAGTGAAGGGAGCGGAGGCGATCGTCCACCTGGCGGCGATCGTCGGCGATCCGGCGTGCGAGCAGAACCGGCAAACCGCGCTGGAGATCAATTTTGCCGCCACGCGCCTGCTGATCGAGGTGGCCAAAGGGTGCGCCACGGAGCGGTTCCTGTTTGCCTCCAGTTGCAGCGTTTATGGCGCCACGGACGACATCAAGGATGAGATTTCGCGGGTGGCGCCGATTTCGCTCTACGCGCAGACCAAGGCGGAGTCCGAGCGGGCGCTGCTGAGGGCGCAGAGCGAGCGTTTCCATCCCGTGATTCTGCGGCTCGCCACGGTCTTCGGGCACTCTCCCCGGCCGCGGTTCGATCTCTTGATCAATCTGCTGGCGGCCCAGGCGCACCGCGAGGGCAGAATCGTCATCTATAACGGCGAGCAGTGGCGGCCCTTCCTCCACGTGGAGGATGTGGCCGAAGGGATCCTGCGCGCGCTCCAGGCGCCGCTCGAGTCGGTCAGCGGTGAAGTTTTCAACCTGGGGGACAACCGGCTGAATCACACCCTGCGGGAAGTGGCCGGGCAGATCCGGATTTACTTTCCGGCGGCGGAGATCGAATGGGTGGAAAACGCGGACCGCCGGAACTATCGCGTCTCGTTTGACAAGATCCGGCGGCGGCTGGGATTCGAATGTTCCTGGACGACCGGGGCCGGCATCGAGCAGATGAAGCGGGTGCTGGAGGGGGAGAGCGCTCTCGACCACGGCAGCCCGCTTTACCACAACCAGCGGCGCCTGAAGCAGTTGGGAGTGATCCACAAAGACGACCTCGATGCCCGCGTGATGGCCGCCTTCGCAGAGGCCCTCGTCCGGGACGCACACGTGACGGCGAACACGTGAGAGGCTGCCAGGCGTTGCCGGGCGGCCCTGGACCCGACGCTCGATGTTTGCCCGCGCCCGCCGTTTCCCGCCAACAGGACCCCGCCGAAGCCCTTTTCGAGAATATTCTGCCCTCGGTCCGCAACTAATCGGATTGGGAGCAGAAACGAGATGGCTATCCGGTACTCCGAGGTTACACCCAAGTCCGTCTACTTGAACCGCCGCCGTTTTCTGGCCGGCGCAACCGCTCTGGGGCTGGCCGCCGGCGCGGAGCTTCTCCGCGCTGACGTAGCGCACGCCGCGCCCAAGCTGAGCGGCATCATCAAGAGCCCCTTCAGCACGAATGAGAAGCCGACGCCCTATCAGGACGTGACACACTACAACAATTTCTACGAATTCGGCACCGATAAAAGCGACCCGGCGCAGCGCGCCAAGAGCCTGCGCACCTCGCCCTGGACGATCGCCGTCGAGGGTGCGGTTGCGAAGCCGCGCGTCTTCGATATTGACGCGGTGATGAAGATGGCCCCGCTCGAGGAGCGTATTTACCGGCACCGCTGCGTCGAGGGTTGGTCGATCGTCGTGCCCTGGATCGGGTTTTCGCTCAACACTCTGATCAAGCAGGCCGAGCCGACCTCCAAGGCGAAGTTCGTCGCGTTTGAAAGCCTGTACGACCCCAAGCAGATGCCGGCTGGAAAATTTGCGGGCATCCCGTTTCCGTATCTGGAAGGCCTGCGCATGGACGAAGCGCTGCATCCGCTGACGCTGTTGTGCGTGGGGCTCTACGGCGAAGTGCTGCCCAACCAGAACGGCGCGCCCGTGCGGCTGGTGGTCCCGTGGAAGTACGGATTCAAGAGCATCAAATCCGTCGTGAAGATTCGATTCACCGAGAAGCAGCCGCCGGCCACGTGGAACCTCGCCGCGCCCAACGAGTACGGCTTCTATTCCAACGTGAATCCGGAGGTCGATCATCCGCGCTGGAGCCAGGCCAAGGAGCGGCGATTGGGAGAATTTTTCAAGCGCAACACGCTGATGTTCAACGGCTACGGCGGCCAGGTTGCGAGCCTCTACGCCGGCATGGATCTGCGAAAGAACTACTGAATGAACACCCTCCTCGCGAGCAGACGGAGCAAGGCCGCGGGCTTCGTTCTATGCCTGATCCCGCTGCTGATGCTGGGCTGGCGCGCCCTGCACGGACAGCTCGGGGCCAACCCCATCGAGTTCATCACGCACGCGACGGGCGACTGGACGATTCGCTTCCTGCTCTTCACGCTCACCATCAGCCCGCTCCGGAAGCTTGCCAATCAGCCCGGCCTCATCCGCTTCCGCCGTATGCTGGGGTTGTTTGCTTTCTTCTATGGAACGCTGCACCTGCTCACTTATCTCTGGCTCGACAAGTTTTTCGACCTCGCCGACATTTGGAAAGACGTCGGCAAGCGGCCCTTCATCACGGCCGGCTTTACCGGCTTCGTGCTCATGGCGCCCCTGGCCGTCACGTCAACCGCCGGCTGGATCAGGCGCCTGGGCGGCCGCCGCTGGCAGCAGCTTCACCGGCTGATCTATGCTTCCGCCGCCGCCGGTGTGGCGCATTACTACTGGCTCGTGAAATCCGATGTCCGGCTGCCGCTGCTCTACGGCTCGATTCTCGCCTTGCTGCTCCTTTATCGGTTTGGATCCTGGGCGCGGAAAATCAACGCCCGGGAATATCTTGCCCGCCGTTGGCGGCTAATGTATTCGTAGCCGCCCACACGGCTCGCGGCAGGACTGATCGCGGCCTCCATGCCCGACACTTACACCCGCGGAGAAACAAGAACGCCCTGCGACTGACCGAAGTGGTTTAGAATGAAGAGAGCATCAAATGTCGGGGCGTGGCGCAGCCCGGTAGCGCACCTGCCTTGGGCGCAGGGGGTCGGAGGTTCAAATCCTCTCGCCCCGACCATGATTCTAAAGTAGTTGTCGGCGTTCTTGTGCCTGCCCAAAATTCCGCTGTAGACGATCTTGTAGCCGCTGAGAGCCTCAAGGTTCAACAACCCGGCGTTCGAGCGGGCATCCTGAGGAGACCCGAGCGTCAGATCAGAAGTACCTGGCCCTTAACTGGCGCGAAGTCAGCGCCCCTTTCGAGCCATTGCAGAAATTGCAGGCCGCCCTCAGGTTATTGAGATGGTTCGTGCCGCCCTGCGCCCGAGGCACGGAATGATCGACGCACCCGGTTGCCCGCGTAATGCGGCAACCACAATGCGTGCAGCGCCAGCCATCTCGAACAAAGACATACTCTCGATCTGAGGCCCTCAGCCTCTCGTCGTTGTAATGCCTCCGTTTGAGTGGCCGATCCTCTTGAATCAGCTGCACCAACGCATATGCGCATCCCAGCATTAGCCCCACCTTGACGAGCGAGTCTAGTGGACCAGGAGCGGCTTGGCATGATGACGGGGTTGGACTGTAGAACGCCACCGGCCATTGAGGATCGATGGCAGAATAGCCTGAAATTGTGGGACCTGCGGTTCGTACGTACACAGCAACCTCCTTCCAATCAGTATACGCCTGCACCGCAAAAATGGCGGAGATCTCAAGCGCTTGCGACGAAGTACCTCGGTGGCTTCTGGGTCTTGGTACCTCCCCGGACCACTTCGAGCTTCCTGGGCCTCTTTGGATGACCCCTGCGAGCCTTCGAGGTTCAATTCCCCTGCAGCCGTCCCGACTGGTCTTCCGCAGGCGATGCTAACGGCTGCTTTTGCGCAGGT
>DASQHK010000159.1:0-2810 GCA_035632135.1 Bryobacterales bacterium | reverse complement strand
TACACGCGCTACGGCTTCCGGCAGTTGCTGGAGCACAACTCGGCGCAGATCTGGCAGCCGGACATTCACTGGTGCGGCGGGCTGACCGAGCTGCGGCGTATTGCCGCGCTGGCGGCGGCATATGACATTCCGGTGATCCCGCACGTGGGCGGCACGCAGGACTGTGTGCATTTCGTGATGGCCACGCCGAACGCGCCGTGGGCGGAGACCTTCATGCCGCCGCCGGGAGGTCCGCCGGAAGTCTATGAGCAGTGGGCGCAGGAGAACCACATCACGCGCGGGCCGGGGGGCATTTATACCCGCCCGGGCGACAAGCCGGGGTTCGGGTGGGACATCGAAATCGCTTGACGCCGCCAAAATTGTAATTTCCTGGAAAGCCTGAAACATTTCCGCTCCTCGCGACACTAAAATGGAGAACACATTTCGCGGGGAGGACTTTGCATGCCGTTTGACTACGATGTAATCATCATTGGCACCGGCTTTGGCGCCACCGTAGTAGCCACGGAACTGGCGCTCACACAAGGCCGCAACCGGATCCTGATGCTGGAGCGTGGCGTGTGGTGGTATACGCCGGAGCGGCCTCTGCCGGCGTATATCACCTCGAAGCCGGGAGACAAGCGTGAGCCGTTGCAATACTGGCCGCGGCCCGACCATCGCCAGGGCATTCTCGATCTGCTCTCGGTGGTGAAGACCAACAACGATTTCGTGGAAGCGCTGCGCGACATCGCCGACCGTCCCCAGCCGCTCTATCGCTACAATTCCTTCCCGCAGATCGACATTCTGACGGCGAGCGGCGTCGGCGGCGGATCGCTGGTCTACTCGAACGTCTCGATCCGGCCCCATCAGGACCCGGTGACGGGGCGGTTTTCGGTGATGGAGGGCTGGCCGCTCGAGTTGGCGGAGGCGGACTTCGCCGCCGCCGAGGACTGGATGAAGCTCAATCGCGGCGCGCCGGCCCATGTGGTCACCAAGTTTCCGCTGCCGCAGAAGGACCCGGCCAACGCCACGCAGCAGGGATACGCCAACCCGGATCAACTGGTGCAGCAGAACCCCACGCTGCTTCTGGGCCGCAGCCGCTGGCTCAAGGAAGCCTCGGAGAAGCTGGGGCCGGACTGGCAGCAGAAGAAGCTCGACGCGTGGGCGCCGCTCAACCTGCAGATCCTCGAATACGACGGGAAACCGGCTGACCCGGCCAAGTTCGCCTACTGCGAGCGGCAGGGACGGTGCTTCCTTGGCTGCCTGCCGGGGGCGCGCCACACGCTGAACAAGACGTTCGTCAATCCCGACCGCAATCTGCTGAACGGCCCGAATGCGCCGGTCGAGTTGCGCGCGCTGGCCGAGGTCGATCACATCGAGCCGCTGGCGGGCGGCGGATACAAGGTCCTCTACGACAACCTGCATGTGGGCGACGACGACCCGGACCGCAAGAAGAGCGTGACGGCGCCGATCGTGGTGTTTGCAGCGGGCGTGCTGGGAACGGTAGAGCTGCTGCTGCGCTCGGGGAAGTTTTTGCCTTTCAGCGATCAGCTCGGGCGCAAGTTCTCCTCAAACGGCGACTCAGCCGGCTTCGTCACCAACTCGTTCGGCCTGAACTACGGCACTTACGCCACGCGCGGGCCGATCAACACCTCCCACGTGATGTTCAAGGACGCCGACGCGGACGGCACGTCCATCTTCATCAACGTGGAGGACGCGGGCATTCCGCCGATGCTGGCCGCGGCGGTGAAGCGGGCCATCGAGGTATTCAGCAACGCCGCCGATCGCGATCCTTTCTTCCAAACCATGAAGGCCCTGTGGCAGCTCTCGCTGCCGGAGGAAGGTCTCGGATTGGGCCTGGAGCCCGATGCCCGCATTCCCGACCGCGCCCAGACCGAGGCGGAGATGCTGCAGAACACGTTTTTCTTCAACGTGATGGGCCGCGATCGCGCACGCGGGCGCTTCCAGCTCCAGAACGGCAAGCTCAATCTCGATTTCGAGGGCGGGCCGCTCACCAACGATCCGGTGTTCCAGAAAATCGACGAGCTGGGGGCCGCCATGGCCAGCGCCATGCTGGGTACCTACGTGCGCTTTCCGTTCTGGGGCCGCTCGGGATTCCTGAGCAACGACTTCACGCAGGACCGCAAGGTCATCACCGTGCATCCCTTGGGCGGCTGCCCGATGGGCGAGACGTCGAACGACGGCGCGGTGAACAAGCAGGGGCAGTTGTTCAATCCGGCGGGCGGCCCGGCGGCGGTTTACCCGGGCCTGTTTGTGGCCGACGCGGCGGTGGTGCCGGGACCGCTGGCGGTGAACCCGACGCTGACCATCGTCGGCTTCGCCAGGAAGATTGCGGCGCAGATTCCGGCCGCAGCGGCCGCCGGCGCGGGGCACTGACGCCGGCAGCAATATTTTCGAGGAGGCACCCAATGGCAAGCCCAACCACTGCGGCCGATACGGCCGTCATCGGCATCCGCGTCTTCGACGGGACGCGGCAGCCGTTTCCGGCGGGGGCGCAGATCCTTTACCGCATCATCGACGGACGCAACACGCCGCAGCGAGAGCAGTTCTTCAATGCGTCCGCCGTGCGATTCGTGGATCTGCCGGTGTTCGACAACTTATTTGACAACTACCGGGTGATTGTCTCGACGCATCGCTACCTGGATGCGGGCCTCTATCCGGTCCACGTGGAGGCGGGGCAGGAAATCCAGATCGAGTTGCTGCTGGTTCCTCAAAACGGGGCGTACAATTTCGCCCAGGCGCAGTGGGGGAACCTGGGAGCCATCGACCCGAAAGTGCCCGACGTCCTCAGCTCCGACCTGGGCGATGCCACC
>DASQHK010000158.1:0-4954 GCA_035632135.1 Bryobacterales bacterium | reverse complement strand
GGCCGCGCTGCGCCCTGGGTGAGCGTTGGAATCGCGGCCAGATCAGCTCGCCGCGCAACAGGCCGTCACGGCGCGCTTCCAGTTCCCGAAAAGGTCTTCGCGGCGCGGGGCGGGCATCTGGGGCTCGAAGCGCCGATCGACCCGCCAGAAACCTTCAATCTCCTCGATCCCCGACCAGACGCGGGTTGCCAGGCCGGCTAGAAACGCGGCGCCCAACGCGGTGGTCTCGATGTTGGCGGGTCGGACGACAGGGCGGCCGAGCATGTCGGCCTGAAACTGCATGAGAAAATCGTTGGCGGCGGCGCCGCCGTCGGCGCGGAGTTCGGTGAGCGGCGAGCCGGCGTCGGCCTCCATGGCTTCCACCAGCTCGCGGGTCTGGTAGGCGATGGCTTCGAGCGTGGCGCGGACGAGGTGGGCGGCCGTGGTGGCACGGGTGATGCCGCTGATCGTGCCGCGCGCCGTGGCGTTCCAGTGCGGCGCGCCCAGGCCGACGAATGCGGGCACGAAGTAGACGCCGCCGGAGTCGGGGACGCTCGCGGCGAGAGAAGCGGTCTCATCGCTTGTCTTGATGATGCCTAGAGAATCGCGCAGCCACTGCACGGCGGCGCCGGCCACGAACACGCTGCCCTCGAGCGCGTATTCCGGCGAGCGGCCGGGCGAGGCGGCGAGCGTGGTGAGCAGGCGGTTCTGCGAGTGGACCGGCCGGTTGCCGGTGTGCATCAGAAAGAAACAGCCGGTGCCGTACGTGTTCTTAGAAAGGCCCGGGCGGAAGCAGGCCTGGCCCACGAGCGCAGCCTGCTGGTCGCCGGCGATGCCGGCGATGGGAACTTCGGCGCCGAACAGCGGGGCGTCAGTGGCGCCCACGATTTCGGCCGAGCCGGCTACGCGCGGGAGCATGGCCGCCGGCACACCGAACAGCTCGAGCATCTGCGTGTCCCAGGTCCCATCGAGGTTGAGCAGCATGGTGCGGGAGGCGTTCGAGCGGTCGGCCACATGCACGCGCCCGCCCGTGAGCTGGTGGATGAGCCAGGAATCGACGGTGCCAAAAGCCAGCTCGCCAGCCTCGGCCCGCTCTCGCAAGCTCGCGGTGTGGTCGAGAATCCAGCGAATTTTGCTGGCAGAAAAGTAAGCATCGATCACCAGGCCGGTGCGCGCGGCGATAGCGGGGGCATGGCCGGCTGCGGCGAGCGAGCGGCAGAAATCGGCGGTGCGGCGGCACTGCCAGACGATAGCGGGGGCGACGGGCACGCCGGTCTTGCGGTCCCACACGATGGTGGTTTCGCGTTGGTTGGTGATGCCGATGGCGGTGAGGTGGGCGGCGGGGATACCGGTGCGGTCCAGCGCCCGGCGCGCCGCATGGAATTGCGCCTGCCAGATCTGCTCAGCGTCCTGCTCGACCCAGCCGGGGTTCGGGTAGTGGCACTCGATGGGCGCCGATTCCATGGCGAGCGCGCGGGCATTGCGGTCGAAAACGATCGCCCGCGCGCTCGTGGTGCCTTCGTCCAGGGCTAAGATGTACATGGTGGAAACCGAGTATAACAGGGCGGCAACTGGCGACGAAGACTTCATGCGAACGGCGCTCGAGCTGGCCGTGCGCGCCGAGCAAGCGGGCGAGGTCCCGGTGGGCGCGGTGGTGGTGATGGGGGGCCACATCGTCGGGCGCGGGGCGAACTCGCCGATCGCGCTCTCCGATCCCACGGCCCACGCCGAGATCATCGCGCTGCGCGAGGCGGCGCGAGCCATCGGCAACTATCGCCTCGCGGGCGCTGCCCTCTATGTCACGGTAGAGCCGTGCGTCATGTGCGCAGGTGCGACGGTGGCGGCGCGCATCGAGCGGCTGGTATTCGGCGCGCGCGACCTGCGATTCGGGGCGGTGCGCAGCAAGTTCCGCCTGACGGATTCGGACTTGTTGAATCATCAAGTGGAAGTCGTGGAAGGGGTGTTGGCCGAGGAATGTCTGGCGCGCCTGCAGAGCTTCTTTCGCCGGCTGCGAGATGCGCCAGATCCTGAAAGTGGCAGATAAGCGCAGAGATGCCATCCACCCCGACGCCTGCGGCCGCGCCATGGTAATGTGGCCCCAGCCGGTCGCGGCGAAATCAGCTACAATCAAGTACAACGGTGAGGTGCGAGAGTGGTTGAATCGGGCGGTCTCGAAAACCGTTGAGGTCCTAAAGGCCTCCGTGGGTTCGAATCCCACCCTCACCGCCAAGTAATTGGGAAAAAGATAGTTAGTTTTCGTTTTGGGGAGCTTGTCGGGAGGTCGTACCAAGGTGCTCCCGGCCGCCGCTAGGCCTCGACCAGTTTCTTGCGGATGGCGTAGCGGATCAGTTCGGACCTGTCATGGAGGTCGAGTTTGCGCATCAGATTGCACTTGTGCGCATCGACGGTTTTCACGCTGACATTCAACTGCGTGGCCACCCCTTTGAGGGAATTGCCCTCGGCCAGCATTACCAGGACCTCGCGCTCCCGGTCGCTCAAGGAGTCGTACCGGGTCTTGGCCTCGCCCAAGTGCTGGACGTAATGAGTCATTACGCCTTTCAATACTTTTGGGCTGAGGTATTGCTCGCCACGAACGGCGGCCTCGATGGCGAATAGGAGCTGCGTAGGCGGGGAGTCTTTCACCAGGTAGCCTAAAGCTCCGGCGTTGAGGCAACGAGTCACCAGGTCCTCATCGTCATACACGGTCAAAATGAGGACCTTCACGTGCGGCGAGGATTTTTTGATCCGGCGCGTGGCATCGAATCCCTTCAGCACGGGCATGGAAATGTCCATGAGGATCACGTCGGGCTGCAACAGTTTTGCCAGTTCGACGGCCTGCTTACCGTCCGACGCTTCTCCTACGACCTCAATGTGAGGTTCCCGTTGCAGGACGGTCTTCACGCCCTCCCGGAAGAGAAGGTGATCGTCGCAGATCAGGATTTTGATTTTTTTGGTCACTTCGTTGCAACGCTAGGAAACGGCAAATCCACCTCAGGTTTTCCGGTGCGCCGCCCGGCTCGAGCCCCAGTGGGAGCGGACTCCGGAATGGGTCCGCCGCTTTCTCCCAACAGTCGGAAGCGGCAGGTCCACCTCAATTCTTGTGCCGACGCGTCCGGCTGGAGCTCCCGCCGGCGAGGACTGCACGTCGATACTTCCACCCAAGACCTCAACCCGTTCACGCATGGCAGTCAGCCCGAACGCTTGCCGCGGCGGAATTCCGGCTGGATCGAACCCAAGGCCGTCATCTTCTATAATCATAACGAACCGGGAGTTCTTCACACTGCCCAGGGACACCTTGACGTGTTGCGCCTTGGAGTGCTTCAGCACATTTGCGAAAGCGCCTTGAATGATCCGGTAAAGCGCGATCTGATGGCTGGAAGGCAGGGTCGCGCGCACACAACCGACATGCACCGCCGCCTGGATACCGGTTCCCGCGGCGAATTGGCGGGCGTACAAGCGAATCGCAGGCACAAGTCCCAGATCTTCGAGGAGCGCAGGTCCGAGATCGAGCACCACGCGCCGCACCGAATTAATGGCGTGACCGCTCAGCGACAGCGCTTCCTCCAGCCTCGGGCGGAACTGACGCAGGTCGTCGGTGTCCAGGTCGGCCGCCATCAACTCGAGTTGGAGCTTCAGGAGCATCAGGTCGTGCCCGATGTCATCGTGGAGGTCCTGTGAGAGCCTGCGTCGTTCCCGCTCGTAGATATCGGTAACGTAAGCCGAGGCGCCGTGCAGGCGATGCTCTGCCTCGGTCAGCCTGGTTTCCAGCGTGTGTTCATTTGCGTCCCTTCGCTCCAGGTATCCGGAAATAAAGATCGCTCCAACCACGTGCTGAAAGCGTGTCAGGGCCAGGATCACAGGCATATCGGCCGCCGGCTCTCGTACAAGGTGGGACAAACAGACCTCGAAAAGCAGGCTCAGGGCGGCGATGGCGTGATCGAGCGGGACGCAATGGGCAGCCAGTTTTTTACCCAGCAGCTCCAACTTGTGCCTGAGCGAATCGAACTTCATTCTCCGCAAACTGGCGATTCGAAACGGCAGTTCGACTGTGGCCAGCACTGAGATGTCTTCTTCTCGAAACCCCAGAACACGCAGTCTGCGTAGCCACTCTGAAAGTATCGCTTGCGCGTGTGGAGCGAGAGCTTCGAGGGTCTTGGCGAAGGAGGCCCGAGATTGCGCGAAGAGCCTGGTCACACGGATCTCCTTGGCATGGCGGCTCACGCGGCAGTTCGGGCCGCGTCCGACCCCACCCGTGCACGCATCGTGCCAGACGCGGAGGGACGTCCTCCGGTTTCCAGACCGCGCCATCAAGGAGACTGCTTCGCTTTCCCTGAGGTCAAGGCAGGATGCGTTTCTGCCCGTGCAGCAGAGAATTTCCCGGCGTGCGGTCCCTATTGAGTGAGTCGGCGTGAGTGAGCCGGTGTTCAGTGCTACCTGGGGCGGGGTAATTGGAACACAGAATGCTGAAGCCTTTGGATGGGAGGGCGGGGGGAAGCGTTTGGGAACACGCCAGGGAGACTGCCTCTCATAACGGTATACTCTTCGGGCGAGTGTGATTCCGATCGTGTAAGCAAGTGCGCAAAAAGTACATCGGGCCCGCCCGCTAAGACCGCTCAACGGAAGGCGAGCCTTCCCCCCAATCGAGAGGCTCCTTGTTCTGAATAACATACCTTCTTTGGCAGGAGATATGCGTTGGGTTGCCTGCGCCAAGTCGGGGCGTGCGAATTGTATCAAACTGGGTCGGGCCAATCTTTGGCGAATTGGAGACGCAAATCAAGGAGCAATCGAAATCGCCTCGGGCCTTCGCCTGGCGAGAAAGTAAAGACCCTCCTCGTGGATGAAACGCCGGAGAACGTGAGGGATGTGGAAGCGCTTCTGGAGAACCTCGGCCAGGAGGGGCTAAAGGCCCGAAAGCTTCGCCGGGGGGGCCGAGGCCAAGGGCATTCAACTCGCGGCGGAGCTCGATCCCAAAGCC
>DASQHK010000157.1:0-9812 GCA_035632135.1 Bryobacterales bacterium | reverse complement strand
CGATTGCTGCTGGTTCCGTAAGTATCCACCGTCAGCCAGTGATTGCCGTTCGGCTGCTGGTTCTCCAAGACCACCGCCGGGCCGTTGTTGCAGTTGATGACGATATCCACGCGGCCGTCGTTGTGCAGGTCCCCGAAGGCCGCGCCGCGGGCCGCGCGCGGGGTGCGGAAGGCCGGCCCACCCTGCGCCGACTCATCTGCGAATCTTCCCTTCACGTTGCGCAGCAGCAGCGGCGCTTCCCGGTAGCGGAGATGCGGCTGGGTGAGCTGGATGTTATCCATCACGTGGCCCTGCGCGACAAACAGGTCCTTCCAGCCGTCGTTATCGAAGTCGATGAACTTGGCGCCCCAGCCGGAATGGAGCATGCTGGCGCCGCCGACGCCCGCGGAGTCCGATATGTAATCGAAACTCCCCTTCAGGTTGTGAAACAGCGCGTAGCGCTGCGTGGCCAGCGCGTTGGCGAACAGGTCCGGCCAGCCATCGTTGTCATAATCGGCAAAATCCGCGCCCATGCCGGAAAAGCTGCGCCCATCGGCATCGTAGGCGGCGCCTTGGGTGAGGGCGACTTCGTCGAACGTGCCGTCGCCCCGATTGCGAAAAAGCTGCTGCGGGACGGCATCGTTGGCGATGAAAATATCCGGCCAGCCGTCGCGGTCGAAGTCGTCCATCGCGATGCCCAGCCCCTTGCCCGGGAACTGCGAAAAGCGCGTCTGCGCGGAAACGTCCTGAAAGCGCCCGTGGCCCAGGTTGTGAAACGCCAGGTGCGTCACCGGCTGGAACTGATCCGGATGGCAGTAGGAACGGTAGCCGGGCTTGCGCTCGCCGCACCAGATGTTCATGGAGAAATCCCATTTGAGGTAGCGGGAGACCACCAGGTCGAGCAGGCCGTCGCGGTCGTAATCGATGAACAACGCCCCTGCTGACCAGCCGCTGCCGGCGACTCCGGCCTGCGCGGTCACATCCGTGAACGTGCCGTCGCCGTTGTTGTGATAGAGAATGTTGCCGTCGAGATTGGTGACGTACAGGTCGGTGTGGCCGTCGTTATCGAAATCGGCGGCGGCAACGCCCATTCCGTAGCCGCGGCCGCGGACTCCGGCCCGCTCCGTTACATCGGTGAACGTCCCATTTCCGTTATTGCGATAGAGCCGGTTCCAGAAGCGCGGCGCGCTCTTATCGGGGCGCCCTCCGGCGGGCATGGGATCCTTTAGCGCCGCGCCGTTGACGAAAAAAATATCGAGCAGCCCGTCGCCGTTATAATCGAAGACCGCCACGCCTCCGGTCATCGACTCGATGAGGTACTTCTGCGAAGTGGGGCTGGACTGGTGGACGAAGCCGATGCCCGCCCGCCGCGTGACATCCGCGAACATGCCGGTGCCTTGCGAGGACAAATCCGGCGGTCCGAGAAGCAGTGGAGAAGCCAGCAGCGCCGCAAGGCCGATCCACTTCCAGTTCCTGGCTCCATCCCGCGGCATTCCGTGAGATCAGTATATCCCCTCGCTCAGGCGTCTGGAACTCTTGGAAGCATTTGGACGCCAAGGGCCTGAACAGGCGGTCTGGACTCCTGGTGGACTCCACAATCGGGCGTTGTCGATCGGCGTGCTTCGCGCACACACTACCCGACTGCGACACGACCAGACCTCGAGATGCGGGCCACGAATGGTCCAGGCCGTGAAGTCAGAATCTTGAAGATCTGAGGCAACGCCGAAACGAATACAGCGGCAATCTCGCTGCCCCGCAGGTTGCCAGCAGTCAAGACGAACACTCGCGCTTTGCTGGCCCTCCATGCAGCGATCTCAAGCGGTCGGTATCTCAACCGCTGGTCCTTGGTCAGTACGACCCAGCCGCGCTCGCCGACACTCTTGAGCCAGATCCGATCTTCTTCGTCCCGCTTAAAGTGGTCGTCGTGAATCTCGACGGTCAGACCCTGCTCGACGAGAGCCGATCGGATCGGCTCTATGCCCGGCGACCTGTCGATGAAGAATACTGTTTCGTCAGGCAGCTTCGCAGCGGATGGCTTCTTCGATGGCACTTATCTCCAGCCGGAAGTCATGCGCAAGCTCAGCCACGGAATCACCCGCCTTGTATCGCTCGTAAACCGCAGAAACAGGTATGCCGGTACCGGCGATCACCGGACGCCCGAACGAAACAGCAGGATTCATGACGACCAGACGCGGGTCGGCCCTAGGCGCTGCGTCCGAATCGGTGTCGCGAGTAAAGGGGTAAAGCTTGATGGGAAGACCTTTCGTGTCCCGCTCCACCCGCTGAAGGTAGACGCTGATGATCTCCTTCATTGCCTGTTGACCTTCCCGCGAGGCATTGATTAAGTTCCCGTAACGTTCGACGAACAGATCCAAGCCGTCGGTCTGGAACGCTTGATCGATGAGAGGACGCTCGATGCGGAATTGCCGCTTCACGTAGTCGAGTGCGGTGCGAACCTTCGGAAGTTTCACGCCGTGACGCCGGCGAATGGCCGCCAGGACGTGCGCCTCGACGAGGTTTATGAAGGACAGGTACCGCGCGTTGGGATCATCCAGATGGATCAGAGGCCTTGATCGTTTCATCTGACCCGCAACAGGGTAGAGCCGACCTATCACCCAACTGCGAAGCGTCTCTTTGGGCATACGCAGGTAATGGGCGGCTTCAACCACGGAGTAAGCCGGAACTAATCGTGGATCCTTGGCCAGATGGTGATGCGGTGCGGTCGTCTTGGAGGTCATTCCTCCCTCTCAAACATTATCCGTTGCTCTTGTCAGTTTAACAAGCCGGCCAATCTGCCCACAGGCGTCCATTTTGGGCTCCACCTGGACTCCAAAACGCAACCTCAGAATGGTCGTGTGTCCGTAACTCTTTGAAGTATTTGGTCGGGCCGGTGAGATTTGAACTCACGACCTCTTGCACCCCAAGCAAGCGCGCTAGCCAGGCTGCGCCACGGCCCGATTTCGGTGATCTGGCTCCCATCATAGCATGCGGCCAAAGCGAAGCGGGGCGCGCCCGATCCCTGCCGCCGGCCGCTCACAGCGGAATATTCCCGTGCTTCTTGCGCGGCATGGTGTCGGCTTTGTTTTCGAGCATCCGCAGCGCCGCAATCAGCTTGGGGCGCGTGAAGCGCGGCTCGATTACGGCGTCGATGTAGCCGCGCTCGGCGGCGGCGTAGGGGCTGGCGAAGCGCGCGCGAAACTCCTCGATCTTTTCCCGGCGCAGGGCCTCGGCGCCGGCGCCCGCAGCGGCCAGCTCGCGGCGGTAAATGATGTTCACCGCGCCCTCCGGTCCCATCACCGCGATTTCGGCGGTGGGATAGGCATAATTGATATCCGCCCGGATGTGCTTCGACCCCATGACGCAATAGGCGCCGCCGTAGGCTTTGCGCGTGATCACCGTGATCTTCGGGACCGTCGCCTCGGCAAAAGCGTAGAGCAGCTTGGCGCCGTGCCGGATAATGCCGCCGTATTCCTGCTGCGTGCCGGGCAGGAAGCCGGGCACGTCCTCGAACGTTACCAGCGGAATGTTGAAGGCGTCGCAGAAGCGCACGAAGCGCGCGCCCTTCACCGACGAGTTGATGTCCAGGCAGCCCGCCAGCACCGCCGGCTGGTTGGCGACGACGCCCGCCGGACGGCCGTCCAGCCGGGCAAAGCCAACCACCAGGTTCTGCGCGAAGTGCTCGTGTACCTCGAAGAAATACCCATCATCGACCACGGCGTGGATGATGTCGCGAATGTCGTAGGGCTGGTCGGACTCGACCGGCACCAGCGTGTCCAGGCGCGGCTCGATGCGGTCGGCGGCGTCGCGGCACTCTTGCCGCGGCGGGTCGTCCACGTTGTTCGAGGGTAAGAAGCTCAGCAGCTCGCGGATCAACTGCAGGCACTCGGCGTCGTCGCGCGCCAGGAAATGGCCCACGCCGCTCAACTGGTTGTGGGTCGCCGCGCCCCCGAGTTGTTCCTTGGTCACTTCTTCGTGGGTCACCGTCTTGATCACGTCCGGGCCGGTGACGAACATGTAGCTGGTCTGGTCCACCATGACCACAAAGTCCGTGATGGCCGGCGAATAGACGGCGCCGCCGGCGCAGGGCCCCATAATGACGGAGATCTGCGGCACTACGCCGCTGGCGAGGGTGTTGCGCAGAAAAATGTCCGCGTAGCCGGCCAGCGACTCCACGCCCTCCTGGATGCGCGCGCCGCCCGAGTCGTTCAAGCCGATAATCGGCGCGCCGTTCTTCATGGCCAGGTCCATCACCTTGCAGACCTTCTGGGCGTTGGTGACCGAGAGCGAGCCGCCGAAAACGGTGAAGTCGTGCGAGAAGACGTAGACCGGGCGGCCGTCGATGCGGCCACAGCCGGTGACGAAGCCGTCGCCGGGCGGAACCTGCTGGTCCATGCCGAAGTCGTGGCAGCGGTGCGTCACCAGCCGGTCCAGCTCTTCGAAGCTGCCGGCATCGAGCAGCAGCTCGATCCGCTCGCGGGCGGAAAGCTTGCCTTCGCGGTGCTGGCGCTCCCGCCGCTCGGCCCCGCCGCCATCGAGCGCGGCGGCATTGCGGCGCTCCAGATCCTGCAGGATGCGGTCTCGATCCATGGCCGTATTCTAGCGCGCTCCGCCAAAGAGGCGGGCCACGCGGCTTCCGCAGGCTTCCGAGCCGCGGCCGCGCCGCCCGAAAATCTTACGAGTACTTAGATGCTTTTTCCGACCGGCTAAGGCGTTTTGCGGCTAGGACGCCGGCGCGCTGCGTGTTACTCATGGAACTGCGGGGCGAACGATCTCATGAACACGCCAGACCTGCGAATCCTGGAGCGCCGGCTCATCGAATCGAGACTGACCCTGGAGCAGCAGGCGCACCCGCCTGACGAGACGGCGCGCGACCATCCCGGCGCGGCAGCCGCGTGGAACTTGGAAAAACTCTGGCGCCGGCTGGCGGTCCTGCAAACCCGCGAAATCGACGTGGCGCTGCTAAAGATCCACCGCGGCGAGTTCGGCATTTGCGAGGGCTGCGGCCAGCCCATTTCCTCCCAGCGGCTGGACGCGATTCCTTGGGCGCGGCAATGCTTCCCCTGTCACAGCGGGCAGGCGCAGAAAACGTTCGCCCTCTTCCAGGGAGCGTCCTGGCGGCGCGTCGCTTCCTGAGCCGTCCTTTCCCGCCGCGCACACCTGCGCCCCAAGGGGCTCCGCCGCGGCCTGCGGCCCAACCAATACAGTTGTGGGAAGTGTGGATCTGAACTACTTCTTCCGCTGCTTTTGCTGCCCAACACGCACCTTGAAGTGCGACGCTTTGGATTCAGCGAAGGCTTTGTGATCGTGCCGGGCCACAGACTCGCGAATGTAGCTTTCCACGTCAGTGCCCTTGGGCACGACCGCCATTAACGTGAAGTAGTCTTTGCATTCGGGACAGTAAGGACGGAACTTCTTGACGTTTGCGTGTGGCATGTCTGGCGGAACCCTCCGAGGTGTTGAATCCCTTATTCTAGCGCAAACCAGGGCTCGTCTGCCAACAGCCCCGCGGGTGTGCCTCTTAGAGCCTTGCTTTCAATGACTTAGCGGCCCGAATCGCCTCCTGCGCGACCTCCTCGTTAGGGTCATGCGTGAGGTCTTCCAAGTAGGGAAGGCTTTGCGCCGTGCCGCTGATGGCGATGACTTGCGCCAGGTTTTTCTTCTGGTCATTGCTCCCGTTTTTGAGCGGCTGGTAAAGCGCTGCCAGCACCTTGGGCTGCCGCGCCAGCTCGATCAGGAAGGGCCGCGCCTCGCCCCGGTGAAAGGTGGAATTCAAAGCATCGAGCAGGTAAGGCAAATAGCTCAAGTCGCCCAGGTCAACCAGCGCAAAGGCCATGGAGAGCCGCGGCGATTCGCTCTTGTCCTGGTCGAAAGCCTTCTTCACCCGATCGATATCGGCCGTGTCTTGGAGCCGCCCGACGCCTTCGGCGGCGGCAGCGCGAAGATACTTGTCCTTGTCGCCGAGGTAGCTCAGGTAAAGCTGCTTGCTGGCCGGATCAGGCAATTTCGACAGGGCCTCGAGCGCCGCGCGCCGCACGCCGGCTTTGCGGCCGCTCTTCACCAGGTCGCGCAGCGTGGGGATGGCCTCGCGGTTCTGCAACTGCCCGGTGGCGTCGATGGCCGCCGTCTGCACCGGCTCGCTCAGATCGTGGAGCAGGAAGGCGAACTGCGGCGCGGAGGATTTGTCGCCGATCTTTTCGAGCGCCCGCAGCGATTCGAAAATCACTTCGCTGTCTTTCGACTGGAGCGCTTCAATCAGTGGCGGCACCGCGGAGCGGGCGCGCAGAATGCCCAGGGCGCGGCAGGCCAGCGCGCGGGAATCCATGCTCGATCCGCCCGTGGCCAAGCGGCCGGCCGCTTCGATCACGTCCGGCCGCACGGTGAGGTAGGGATCGATCACCTGGTTGTTGGTTTCGGTGAAGCGGCCCTTGATGCCGCTGCCGAATTTCTTGAGCGTCGTGGTCCAGCCCGTCTGAACGTAGCCCGGGTAGTAGAAATTCACCAGCCCGTCCACGGCCAGAATCTGGATGGAGGGCTCCGAATCGCGCGTCGCCTCGATCAGCGGAGCCAGGCTCTGCTGTGTGCCGATGCTGACAATGGCGGCCACGGCTTCGGCGCGCACCTCGCGCTCGGGGTCCTTCAGCAGCGCCCGCAGCGCCGGGATGCTTTCCGTGTCGTGTTGCTTGCCCAGTTCTTCGGCCGCTTTGGCGCGCGTCTTGGGACTGTCGCTGCGCAGATCCTCCTTGGCGTCGGGCGGCGCGGCGAACAAGACAGATGTAATGACGCAAAAAATAAGCAGGCGAGCCATGTGATGAAACATCAGACAAACTCTACATTCACGCGGTTGGGAATGAGGCCGGCGTCGTGTCCCAGGTCGAGCATTTTCTGGGCGGCTTGAGCCACCGGCTGGCCGCACTCCAGGGTGTAATGGTTCACATACATGCCAACGAATTTCTCCGTGCGCCCCGTATCCAGGCCCCGGGCGAACTGCATGGCGTACGAGAGCGCCTCTTCCCGGTTGGCCAGCGCGTACTCGATGCTCTTGCGAAGCATCAGGCAGCACTCGCGGCTGACCGCCGCGTCGAGCGAGCGCAGAATCGCGTTGGCGCCCAGCGGCAAAGGCAGATCGTAAGTCTGCTTCCACCAGCGCCCCAAATCCACGATGCGATGCACGCCCACCCCGTCGAAGCTGAGCTGGCCTTCGTGAATCACCAACCCGGCGTCGGCGCTGCCCTCTTTGACCGCCTCCAGGATCTTGTCGAAGGGCACAACCAAAGGACGGAAGTCGGGCTGAAACAGTTTCAACACCAGGTAGGCCGTGGTCATCGTCCCTGGAATAGCGATCGTCTTGCCCTTCAATTCCTCCGGGCCGTGCGGCCGCTGCGCCACCACAATCGGCCCGTAGCCGTCCCCGACGCTCGAGCCGGCCGTGGTCAGCACGTACTTGTCGGCCACATAGGGATAAGCATGGTAGGAAATCGCCGTCATGTCGTAGCGGCTTTCGATCGCGGCGCGATTCAGGCTCTCGATATCTCCCAGCACGTGCTGGAAACTGAGCAGCGCGGACCGGATTTTCTGGGTCGCCAGGCCGTAGAACATGAAGGCGTCGTCGGAGTCAGGACTGTGGGCGATGACGATCTTACGTGGAACTGCGCTGTCCATGCGGCTCGGCTTGAGGCGGAACGATCAAGCTATCACACCGGCCGCGTAGTGGCAACTCTTGACGGCTGCGACGAAGCGATCGTTGTGCGTCAGACCGCGCCGCGAGACGCCGCCGCCTGTCACTCCGGCTCCGGCCGCCCCCGGCTTGCCCCGGTTCCGGGCAAGTTGTTATTCTCAGACTTCAAAACAGGAGGCCATCATGTCGGAAACCATCTCGCGCCGCCGCTTTCTTTCCCACACGGCGGCGGCCACGGCGGCGGCGCCCGCCATCCTGCGCGCGCAGGGAGCGAACGAAAAAGTACAGGTCGGCTGGATCGGCGTGGGCATTCGCGGCTATTCGCTCATCGGCATCCTGATGGAAGTCGCCCCCAAGGATGCCCGCGTCAAGGCCGTTTGCGACTCTTTCGCCGGCCACCTCGCCCGAGGCAAAGACAAAGTCCAGACCATGCAGCACGACACGCCCGATACCTATGAAGACTACCGCAAGATGCTCGAGGATAAGTCCATCGACGCGGTCTTCATCATGGCCCCCGAGCACCTGCACCACGACATGGTCATCGCCGCGCTCAAGGCCGGCAAGAACGTCTACTGCGAGAAGCCGCTCAGCCACACCATCGAAGAGGGTCTGGAGATGATCAAGGCGGTGGACGAATCCGGCAAGAAGCTCCAAACCGGCACCCAGCGCCGCAGCTCGCTGCTCTACCAGCGCGCCAGGGAAATTTACGATTCCGGCGCCCTGGGCAAAGTCACTTTCGTGCGGGCCTTCTGGTACCGCAACAGCCTTCCCGACAATCCGCAATGGCGCTACGAGATCCCGCCCGACGCCAGCCCCTCCAACGCCGACTTCACCAAGTTTCTCGGCCGCGCCCCCAAGCGTCCTTTCAGTCTGGAGCGCTACTTCCAGTGGCGTTTATATTGGGACTACTCAGGCGGCATCTCGACCGATCTGCTCGTCCACCAGACCGACGCCACCCACCTCGTCCTCGGCGCCCACGCTCCCAAGTCGGCCATCTCTTCGGGCGGCATTTATTATTGGACCAGCGACGACCGCGAGGTTCCCGACACCCTCACCGCCGCCTTCGAATACCAGAAGCCGCACGGCTTCTCGATCAACTACTCTTGCATGTTCGCCAACCAGCACTACGGCTACGGCGAGCAGTTCTTCGGCAGCGACGCCACCATGGAGGTCATGAACCTGCAGGACCTCCACGTCTACAACGAAACCTTCGGGAAGAACACGCCCGAACGCATCCTGACGCGCCCGGAGATCCACCTCAACGCCGCGCGCGATTTCGGCCAGGCCAACCCCACCGGCGACCACATCAAGAATTTCATCGAGGCGGTGAAGTACAATAAGCCGCTGCATTGCGACGTCCGCTGCGGCCATGAGGCCGCGGTCACCGGCCACCTGGCGACCATGTCGTACCGGCGCGACAAGAAAGTGTTCTGGGACGCCGACAAGCAGCAGTACCGACTTTCGTAGCGAGCGCCGCCGCGCGCCGGCGGCGCCGGAGGGGAGCGCGTATGGCGTCTGCTGCCATCTCCAAGGGCCGGCTGATCTTTGCATCCATCCTGGCGATCTATGTCTATGGCTCGATCGCCCTGCTGCTGGGCACCGTGCTGCCGGCGCTGGCCACGCAGTTCACGCTCGATAACGAGCAGGCCTCCTGGCTGCCGCTGGCCAATGCCGCCGGCCTCATCATCTCGTCGCTCATCATCGGCCCCATCATCGACAAGAAGGGCAAGAAGACGGCGCTGGTCGGGGGCCTCGTTCTCATCGTGCTCGCCCTGCTTGGCCTCGCCGTGGCGCCGAGCTACGCGCTGGCGCTGGCGGCCTTGCTGCTGCTCGGCTTGGGCGGCGGCATGATCGTCACCGGCTCGAACGCCCTGGTCAGCGACCTCGAACCCGAGCGGCGCGCCGCAACTCTCAACCTGCTGAACCTCTTTTTTGGCCTGGGCGGCATGACCACCCCGTTCGTCGCCGCCAACGTCCTGAAAATCAAGAGCGCCGATGCCATCTGCTATTTCCTTGCTGCTTTCACGCTGGTCACGCTGGTCATCTCGATTGTGACCGCCATGCCCCCGCCCAGCGGCGCTGCCCAATCCGTCGGCAAAGGATACGGCGAGATCTTCGCCCGCCCGGTGTTCTACATCCTCGCCCTGCAGCTATTCCT
>DASQHK010000156.1:0-13971 GCA_035632135.1 Bryobacterales bacterium | reverse complement strand
GTCGGTGCCCAGCGCCACGCGCACCCCGCACCGCAGCGCCGCCGGCGTGAGTGTCCGGCCGAGCAGAAACAGGTTCGAGCTGGGGCACCACACGAGCGAGGCGCCTCGCTTCTTCGCCAGCCGCAGCCCGCGAGCATCGAGCGCTACCCCGTGCACCAGCACCGTGCGCCCATCGAGCGCGCCCATCTCATCGAGCTGCGAAATTTCGCGCCAGCCAACGCCGTCCACCGCCTCGCCCAGATGCAGAATAAACGGCCGGCCCTGCGGCGTGCGGCGGAAGCGCTCCGCCACATCCGGGCTGAATTCGAGCGAGTGCGCCCAGCCAAACCGCTCCACCACCCGCACCGGAAAGCGCCGGTCGAACGCCGCCGCGCGCGGATTGTGGTGGCAAACCGTCGTCACGCCGCTCAGCAGATTTCGCAGCCCTCCCCACGTCAGCCGCACCGTCTTCGGCACGCGCAACTGCTCCCGCACCGGCGATTCTTCCGACCGATAAATATCGCGCGCCCAATCGCCCGCGCTCGTGTAGCCGCCGCGGCGGCCCAGGCGCGGAAACAGCGCGAATTCCAGATGGTCGTGCGCGTTGATCAGCCCAGGAAGGATCAGGTAGCCGCGCAGGTCAATGGCATCCCGGCGAGGCGGTCCCGGCCGCCGCAGCGTGGCGACGCGGCCGGCGCGGATTTCCACGTCGAGTCTCTCCGCTTGCTCCGGCCCGCGCGCCACCCGCGCGCCGCTCAGAATCATCGCGGCCGCCTCCATCGGGCGATCAGAACAGCCGGGATCTCCCGCGCCGCCTCGAACAGGGCTTCTTTTCCCGCGCGGCAGAAGATAACGCGTTCCGGCTCATCGAAGCGCGCCTCCAGAAGCTCGCGCAGCGCGAGGCCCGCGGCCCGGCCCGCCGCCACCAGTTGCTCCACTGTGTATGATTGATGCTCAATCTCGTAAACGTCGGATCCCGAACGGAACGATCGCGTCCACCCGCGGCGATATCCCTCCGGATGCACGTCGCTGGCGATCACCTCGCCCCCCGCCTTCGCCACGCGCGCCAGCTCCGCCACTGCTTTCTCGAGCGGCTCCGCATACGACAACGCGAACGCGCACAGCACCACATCGGCAATGCCGTCAGGGAAAGGAAGCCGGTCCAAGCCGGCCAGCGCCAGCCTTCCCGCGAGGCCCGGCTTGCCTCGCGCCCGCGCGAGCATCTCCGCACTCCGATCCGCACCCACCGCCGTCGCGCCCCGCGCCCGCGCCTCCATCATCCAGCGCCCCGTGCCGCAGCCGGCGTCGAGCAAGCGCTTGCCTCGCAAGTCGCCTAGGGCCGCCGTCAGCGTGCGCTGCTCGAGCGCCAGCAGTGGATTCGCCTCGGCGTCGTAGCTCGGGGCCCACAGCCGGTGCGCTTCGAGCGGCCCGATTCTCAAAGGCTTTCGAGGCGGGGCTTTCTCAGGTTGACGAGCTTTTGCGCCCACGCGAGTTCCACCGGGAAATCATAAATCCCCAGCCGGTAGCGCCAACTGCTCAGCGATTGCAGCAGCGTGCGTCCCCACTGTCGCAGGTGAATGTCCTGTACGGTCGGCCAGCGCGAGTTCACCACCAGCTCGAAATCATCGATGCGCCGCTTGACGTGCTCCGGCAGCCAGGGCAGGCGCGGATCGGTCCGCACCGTGAAGTTGTACCAGCGCTCGGTCGCCCACTCCTCCGGCGTGGCGGGAAACTGAATCTTTCCGTCGATGCCGCCATACATGCCGTCACGCTGCGGCGTGGGAATGTAGTGCTGCACGATGATCTCAGCCTCGGGGTTGAGCCGCTTGAGCCTGCGGATGAAGTCGATCGAGTCTCGGATATCCTGTTCCGGATCGTGCGGGTTGCCGAGGATGAAAGAAAACTCCGGCACGATGCCGAACTCGCGGGTGCGCCGCGCGAGCGCCAGCGTCTGCTCGGCCTTCAAGCCCTTGTTCATTTGCCGCAGCACTTCGTCGGATCCCGACTCGGCGCCGAAGAAAATCATCACCGAGCCGGCCCGCCGCAGCGCTCGCAGCGTGTCGTCGGAATACCCCAGCACCGTGTCGATGCGCCCCTCCGACCACCACTGCATCCCCAGCGGCTCCAGGCGCTCCGCCAACTCGCGCGCGTGATCTTCCCGCAGGAAGAAATTGTTGTCGTAGAACTGCATCGCGTTCACGCCGTAGCGATCTTTCAAGTGCTGCAAAATGGCCGCCGTGCGTGCCGGCGGCTCCATTTTTTCGCGGTCGTAAACCGGCACTACGCCGCAGAAGTTACAGCGAAACGGGCAGCCGATGCTCGCCTGGTGCACCGCCGTGCGCGAGCCTAGGAACGTGGGCAGGATGTACTTCTCGGCATCCAGCCGGTGATACGGATACCACGGAAAGTCCCCGGGCGAGCGCAGCGCCCGCTCGGGATTGTGCTTGTGTAGGCCAAATTGGTCTTTGTAAGACAATCCGCGAATGGCCGAAAAATCGCGCTCGCCCCGCAGCGCCGCCAGCAGCTCGACGAATGTCTCCTCGCCCTGCCCTCGCACCACAAAATCGACGTAGTTCGCGTTGAGCGCCGCGTCCGGATAAAGCGACGGGAAGTAGCCGCCCCACACAACCGGTACTCTCGGATATTTCTCGCGAAACGCGCGGCAAAGGGGAATGGCCGCCGCCATCTGCGGCCCCGGCATTACTGATACAGCCAGCAGCTCCGCCGGCTTTTCCTGCATCGTCCGCTCGAGCGATTCCCACGGGTGCGCGTCCACGTTGCCGTCGACCAGCGCCCACTCCTCCTTGCCTTCGAGCACCGCGGCGATGGCCAGAATCGCCAGCGGAAAGCGGCGGTTCTTGGAACGCGTGGCGCGGGGATGCAGAAACAGGATCATGCCGCTCCCAAACTCCCCGCCAGGATCCAGAAGCGCGACGGCGGCCGGCGCCCTGCCAGCCGCGCCTTCCACGGCCGCAGATGCCAGCGCCAGCCGTACCAGGGCTTGTGGATTTCCCAACGAATGCCCAGGTCGCGCTCGATTTCGCCGAGCAGCGCCTCATCCAGATATTCAATACTGCTAATACTATCGGAGCGGAAGCCGTACTGCGCCTCAAACTGCCGGCGCCGCTCCTGCTTCATCATTTCCCCGTGCTCGCGCCGCTTGTAGACCGGCGAATCCAGAATCACCAGGCGTCCCGGCGCCCGCAGGCAGCGCAGGGCTTCCGCCAGCGTGCGGCGGTAGTCGGTCGAGTAATGCAGCGAGGAATTGAAGATGGCCAGGTCGAACTCCCTGCCAACGAACGGCAGCCGGTCGAACTCCGCCTCGACCAGCGAGAAATCGCCGCCGTAGCGAGCCACGGCGCCCAGGCCGCCGAGCGCATCGGTCAGCAGATCGACCGCTACCGGCCGGTGCCCGCGCTCGCGCAAGCGATAGGAAAGCCACCCGTTGCCGGCGCCCAGGTCCAAAATGTCCGAAGCCTCGCCCGGCAGCAGATGCGCCACTAGATACTGATACGTCCTGGCACGGATGGCCCACTGATCCGAGTGCCGCCCGCTCAGGTCTTTGTATGGCAGCGCGCGGTAGTAGGCCGGATCAGGCGAGCCGCGTCCCTCGGCCCGGCGGATCTTCGAGTACTCCTCCCGAAAGCGCTCGTAGATTTTCCGCCGCTCCGGCGCGATGGCCCGCAGGATGCCATCGCCTTTTTCGAGGCGAAAGCCGCAGCCCGCGCAGACCGCGCCCTCGGCCACGGGCGCGCGGCACCCGGGACAGAGTAGGCTCCGTTCCGCGCTCACTTCCGCACAAACGTCAGCAGGCAATGGTCCCCCATGGATCGCAGCAACGGCCAGCCGGCCAAGAGCCGGTCGAGCCACGCCAGCACCGCGCACAATCCCGGCGGCGCTTTCACATACGACGGCGGCACAAACACGCCGATGCCCCGCCGCCGCGCCAGCCGAAATGCCGGCGCGAAGTCCGCCACGATGGCAGCCGCCGGCGGATAAAAAACCGGGAAGCCTGGCGACGCCCTCACTGCGCCGCGCCGCCGCCGGAACGCCTTCCCCGGCTCGCCGCGCAGCAAATACCACACCGTTTCCCACAGGCAGAAGCGCCCCATCAGGCAAAGCGCCACCCGCCCGCCGGGCCGCACCAGCCGCGCCAACTCCGCCGCCACCGGCCGCAAATCTGCGACGCAATTCAACACTCCAAAGTTGGCCAGCGCGCCATCGAACTTTTCGCCCGGCATCAGCCGCGCCAGATCCTCGACTGCCAGCACATCGCACGCGCTCCCGCTGCCCAGCCTCTGCCGGGTGATCGCCACCATCTGCGGCGACGCGTCGATGGCGTACACGCGCGCGCCGATCCGCTCCAGCCGCGCGGCGTCTTCGCCGGTGCCGCAGCCGAGGTCCAGCACGCGCTCACCCGGCCGGAACAGCGTCCCGATCTCGCGCCACACCGCCTCGCGCTGCGTGCGCCCGACCGCGGAGTGCGTCCACAGCTCGTCGTAACGCGCTGCCAGTTGATCGAACGCCGCCGCCGCGCTCATGCTTCCACTTCCTCGTACGATTCCGCGATCCCCTGCCGCGCCGCCGCCATCCGCTCCGCCAGCGCCGCCGCTTCAGCCGCATTCCCGTTCGCGCGGTCGAGCGCCACCGCGCTCTTCAGCCACTGGTCGGCGAACTGGTAGAAGCGGCGCGAATGGCGCCCGGCGATCTTCAGCTCGCGGTCCGTCGTGCCCTCCCACGCGCCAATGCTCACCAGGCGCGGCGCCACCTCTTCATAGTAGGGAGTGCCCTTGATCGGATACGACACGGTCGTCAGAAACACGTCCGGCCGGCACGCCTTCACGTGCTCGACGGTCGCCGCAATGTCCTGGACCTCTTCGCCCGCGTACCCCCACATCAGGAACATGCCCGTCTGGATGCCCTGCGCCCGGCACTGCCGCACTGCTTCCCGCACCTGCCCCACCGTCACGCCGCGCTCCATGGCGTCGAGAATTCGCTGCGACCCCGATTCCGAGCCGATCCATACGCGGAAGCACCCCAGCTCGGCCAGGGCCTCGGCCATGCGGGTGTTCAGCCGGTCGGCCCGCGTAATGCACTCGAAGGGAATTTTCAGCCCGCGCCGCTTCATCTCCGCCGCATATTCGAGGATCCAGCCCGGGTGAATCGTGAATACATCATCGGCCATCCACAGCATCTCGGGATGGTAGCGCCCGAGGATCCACTCGACCTCCTCGGCCACCGCCCGCGGCGACCGCCTCCGGTGGGTCTTGCCATAGGTCGCGTGGCTGCACCAGCGGCAGTGGTAGGGGCAGCCGCGCGCTGTAATCACCGATACCGATCCGGTGCCGTGCCGCTCGCGCCAGGCTTGCAAGTATTTCTCGATGTCAATCCGTTCCCGATCGGGCCACGGCTGCGCGTCGAGATCGGAAATCAGCGCTCGCGGCGGCGTGCGCGCGATCGTCCCGTCGCTGCGCCGGAACCAGATGCCGTTCACCCGCTCGAGCGCCGCTTGGTCACCGCTGCGCAACGCGGGCAGCAGTTCCTCCATCGTCACTTCCGCCTCGCCTTCCACAATCACGTGCGCGCCGGCGTCGAGATACTCGCGCGGGTAGCTGGCCGGCTCCGGCCCTCCGAGCACCACCTTCCATCCCGCGGCGCGCGCCGCCGCGGCGATATCGAGCGCGTTGCGGCGCGTCATCAGGTTCGCGCCAATACCTACCACCGACGGCGGCCCGGCCTCCAAAATCCCCAGCAGCTCCTCCCGCGACCCGAACGTGGCGTCGTATATCTCCACGTCGAATCCCCTCTGCCGCAGGTGCGAGGAAATGTAGAGGATGCCCAGCGGCGCGTAGGGCTTCATGATCTGAAGCTCCTTCGGGTCCTCGGAAAGGAAGTAGCCGTGGGTCAGCAGCAGGTCCATAAAACCGTGGGATTGGGGTTGGCGCTGGTTTTCTCCAGGTCTTCCACGCGCCGCCACAGTTCCTGCAATTGCGCGCGCGAGGAGCCGTTTTTCCGGCCATTCATCACCTCCACCTCCAGGTGCAGAGCGTCGCGCAGCATCCGGTAAAACTCGCTGGTGTAAGCGCCCTGGAACATCATGGCCAGGTCGTCGCTATCGGCCCAGTTTTGTTTCGCTCCAAGCTGCTCCCCAACGATCTGGTAAAACTTTGTCCCCGGCAGCGGATAAGAAACCGAGACGCCGATGTCGTCCGGCTGCGTCTCGCGCACCATGCGGATGGTTTCCTGAATCTCGGCCCATCCCTCGCCCGGATAGCCGAACTGCAGGAAGTAGCCGGCGCGAATGCCGTAGCGGCGCAAATTTTCGCGGGCCTGGTAGATCTGTCTCACGCGGAGGCCTTTCTCCATCGCGTCCAGCACCGCCTGCGCCCCAGACTCCGCGCCCATCCACACCTCGACGCAGCCGGCGCGCCGCAGCGCATCCACCGTGTCGCGCGTCATCAGGTCCGAGCGTGATTGCATCTTGAACGGAATCTGCGCGCCGAGATCTTCCACCGCCGCCGCAAACTCCTCCGTCCAGCGAGCCGATAGCGCAAAAATGTCGTCGGCGAACCAGATCTGGTCCGGGGCCAGCGCCGCTTTCAGGTAATGCATCTCCTCCGCCACCCGGCGCGGCGAGTGGCAATGGTAGCTCTGGCCGTAAATCGGCTTGGCGCACCAGTTGCAGCGGTAAGGGCACCCGCGGCTCGAGGCCAGGTTGAGCGAAAAGTAGCCGTGCGCGCGCGTCCAGGCTTCTCGGTACTTGCTGATATCTACCAGGTCCCAGGCCGGCAGCGGTAGCCGGTCCAGGTCCTCCAGCAGCTCGCGCGGGGCCGTCGCGCGAAGCCGGCCCGTTTGCGGATCGCGGTACGCGAGCCCGGCAATGCCGTCCACGCTCGTTTCGGTGCAGCCCAGCAGCCGCCGCGCGATCTCGACGAGCGTGATCTCCACCTCTCCCATCAGCACGAAGTCCGCGCCGCGGCCCAGGTACTCGCCCGCATGATCGGCAGCATCAGAGCTGCTGACCACCACCGGCAGCCCCGCCTGCTTCGCCGCGCCTGCCATGAAGAACGCCAGCTCGCGGTTCCGCAGCAGGCACATCTTGGTGAGGAAGTTGAAATTGTCCTCGCACAGAACCACCAGCCCCGGCCGGTGCTTTTCGAGCGCCGCGCGAAAGCCGTCTTCCGGCGCGTCGAGCGTCGCATCGAACAGCGCCACCTCGAACCCCTCCTGCCGCAGCAGCGCCGCCGCCAGCAATGTTTCGAGCGGCGGATAGGGCTGCATCTTCCGCACCTGCTTGCGGTCGAAGTACAGGTGATTCGAGTGGCTCAGTAAGATTTCGGCCATTTCAGCACGTCACCGGCTCGGCAGAAAGCTGCTGCGCATCCACCTTCGGTTTCGGCGGCCGGAACGCGCGGTTCGCCGCGTTCTTCAGCCACAGCTCCACCGGCAGCGCGTAAACATTATGATCCAGCCGCCAGCGCGCCGGAATGCTGATCAGGTTGTGCACCGCGCGCGTCACCGGATGGCGGCGGTCGGCGGCAATCGGCACGCGGTTGAAGGCCACGCGCAGGTACTCGCGCATGGTTTGCAGCCGCTGGTGCTTGCGCCCGTTCAGCCACGGCAGCACGGTGTAGCGCGGGAAAAAATCCGCCCAGCCTTCAAACGACTTCGGCACTTCAATGCCCAGCTCGAAAGCGCGCTCCATCACCGGCGAGCCGGGGTACGGCGTGAATATGTTGGTCCAGAACTCCGCGCCGGGATAGCGCCGGCAAATGTCCATAATGAGCCGGATGCTCTCGCGCCGCTCCGCCTCGCCTTCTCCCGGATACGCGAAAATCATGTTGAACGAAGGCCGGATGCCCGCCTGTTGCAGCTTCTCCGCCGCCTCATAGATCGTTTCGAGCTTTTGGAAATCCTTGTTCATCAGGTGCAGAATCTTCAGCGAGCCCGAGTCAGCGCCTTGCGAAACCTGTGAGAGCCCCGCGCGCCGCAGCAGCTTCAGTTCCTCCACCGTCAAACGCGTGACGAGGTTCGTCGAGGCCTGAATGCTCCAGTCAAACTTCACCCCGCGCCGCACTAAGCCTTCGGCGATCCCCACCGCGCGCTCGCGATCGACCAGAAAATTATCGTCCACCACCCACAGCAGGCTCAGGCGATAACGCGCGACCAGATCAGCCATCTCTTCCGCCGCCTGCTCCGGCTCGAGCGCGTTCCACTGCCGGCCATACACGCCCTGGTTGGTGCAGTAGGAGCAGCTATACGGGCAGGCCAGGCTCGAGATATACATGGCCCAGCGCCGCCCGCAGATTCTCTCATAGGCGTCGAAATCAGCGAGGTGGTAGGCTTTTGGCGGCAGCTCGCAGATCGGCTTCAGCGGCCGCGGCGGATTGAAAACCAGCCGCCCGTCTTCCTTGTAACCCACGCCGGGGACGCCGCGGAGTGAAGCGCCTTCTTCCAGCCGCCGGATCACTTCGAGCAGCGCCTCTTCGCCCTGCCCCCGCACGACGACATCAATGAAATCCGCAGCCAGTGTTTGGTCCGGCAGCAGCGAAGGATGCCACCCGCCGACGATCACCGGCAAATCAGGATACAGTTGTTTCGCCGCCCGGCCGATCTGCACCGTCTCACGAATCATCGGCCCGGTAACCAGCGAGACCGCGAGGCACAGCGCGCCGTCCAGCTCGTCGAGCACCCGCTTCTGAAAATTCGGCGTAATGGTCGAGTCGATGATGCGGACCTCATAACCGGCGCGCTCGAGCGGCGTCGACACCGCCAGAATGCCCAGCGGCGCCGTCGCCTCCTGGCTCGAGAAGGCTGGAAAGAAAAACACAATTTTCTTGGGCCGCATTTTTTCAGAACGCATCATCAATATGACGACGTGGCATCGAGAAGCGGTGTTTCGCGTTTCTCTTTATTCTAGACCGGGGCTGCGGCGATGACTTGTAAACATTCCGTTGCAGGTCCGCCGCCACCGCGGCCATCCCCACAAGGTCGGTGCCAGAACGCGCGCGTGATGCAGCAGCCGCGAAATTACAAATGTTGCATACTTCGCCCGCCGGCGCAGCCGCAGCGCCGCCGTCATGCGGGCCTCCGGCACGTGAACCGCCTCTACCGGCCCCGGCAGGCGCAAAGGAAGCAGCCGCCGCGCCGCCACGGCCCACTTGTCGCGCCCGGAGCGCAGCAGGCTCACGTGCAGATATAGCTCATACTTATTAGGCCGGAACAGCGCCTCGATCGGCGACCAGGCGTAGCGCCCGAGCCAGCCTGCCGCCTCCGGCCCCAGCTCCGCAGCTTCCGGCATCCGGCAGCCGAACCAGCGTTCCGCGAGGCCGAAGGCGGTCGACTCGAGGCGCCGCAGCTCCGGCGCGTGCCTCTCGCGCCAGCGTCCCCAAAACGCCGCATCGCTGTTTCGGTTTTCGAGAAATCGCGCGATTTCGTAGATCTGATACAGGCGCAAATCGCCGCGCAGCAGGTCCCGCACGGCGTGCAAGGCGGCGTAGCCCAGCCGGTCGGCCAGCTCCAGCTCGCGCCCCTCGCGCCGCTTCCAGAACTCCTCCACCCCCGGCGCGGCGAGCCGCTCCGTCTGCTCGTCCCAGAAGCGAAAATGCAGGTCCACTGCCGGCGGCAGCTCCGGGTCGAAGTAATTCCCGCGCCATTGCCATCCGGTCTTGCGCAGCATGGTGGGAAGGTGATCGACCGGGTAAGCCTCCCACCCGCCGGTCGGCTCATAGCCCATCGCCAGCAGCGCGTCGCGCGCGCGCCCCACCATCTCACGCGGGCAATAATAATCCAAGTCGTATTGCACCCGCAGCCGCGGGTCGGCGATGAAGTCAGGAGAGTGCGAGAGTCCCTTCAGCGCCACAAACTCCACGCCGGCGTCGGCGAACCGCTCCGCAATCTCCGCCGCCGCAGCCCGCAATCGCTCCAGCCGCACGGTGTTGTCGGCCAGGTTTTGATCCAGGCGCCGCCGGATCGGAACGGGCACGCCGTCCCACCAGCCGCCTTCGAGCAAGGCCGCTCGCAGCACCAGCGTCACGCGCGCCCGCTCGGCAAAATCCAGCGCCTCGCTCCAGCCCGCCTCGTCGGTCCCGCCCACCGGCGGCTCCCGCCGCAGAGCCCTCAACACGGCGCTGATCGGCGCGGGCAAATTTGCAGCAGGCAGGCTCCCAGGTAAGCTTGGCTTCACAAAAGTTTCCGAATCTGGGCCACTGCCTCGCCTAGGCCGCTGTAGCGCAGCACCAGCCCGCCGCCCCGGGCGAGTTGCTCCCGCGAGGCCTCTTGCTCGCGCCACACACGCGGCTCATAAAGCGAACTCGCCTCCGCCAGCCGCCGCCGTGTCTCCTCCGCTCCCACCGCCCGCACCTCCGCCGCTCCATTCTCCTTCCGCTCCAGGAAGACCACCGGCCCCGGCCGGCAGCCGAGGGCGGTCGTCACCCCTGGCATCTCTGCCGTCCGGATCTCAAACGAATGTTTGCCGATCACCGTCTCCAGCCGCCGCGCCTGCGCCAGCTCCGGAATCAGATTCACCGTGTCCGGCCGGAAGCGCATCCGCTGCGGCCTGCCGATCAGCGTCGGCCCGCCCGCCTCCACCCCAGCGGCGGGCTGCACGCCATCCCGCAGCAGCCAGGTCGCGTCATCGGAGACAAACGTCAGTCCGGCCCGCGCGCAGGCCCACGCCAGCGAACTCTTCCCCGCACCCGGCCCGCCCACCAGCAGCGCGCCCCGGCCTTCCCGCGCCACGCAGGCCGCGTGAATCGGCGTGAGATACCTCTGGCAAAGACAGACATAGGCCGCGCACTCCAGAAAATGAAAGCCGGTGTAAAGATGGTTGCGCGCCACGCCCGGGCTCAATCTCCCAAACCCCAGTCCGCGCTCCAGGTCGCACACCACAAAATTCTCCTGCCCCAGAACCAGCGCCAGCAAGTGCCCCTGCGCCTGGAACGCCGGCCCTTCGGGCGAGTTCCAGGGCGGCTCGGCCGCATCTCCCTCCACCGCCACCCGCAGCTCGATCGGCTCCGTGTCGAACGCTGGCTGGAACTCCCCCATGCCTTCCCGTCCCGCCGCCGCCACGTCGCCCGAGTTGGTCTTCAGCGTCAGTGGAAAGCCCAGCGGGAAAAGCTGCACCTCCTGCGGCAACGCCTTCCGGTGCCCCAGCGGGTCCATCGACGGCGATTCTTCATACTTCCACCGCTCCACGCGACCTCCTCCAAAAGCCGTTCGCTTTCTCTCCAAGCTACAACCTCCACGCCCCCATCCACAACCCAACGCCCGCTCCCGGCGCCAGCGCCACAAATTCGGGAACTTTCGTACCTTCCCCGGTGTCTATCTCACTGGAACGGTTTGGCGGCCTTGCAAACGTTCCCGGTGGCTGATAAGGTAAAGGCAGAGAGCCTCTATTTCCCACACCGGAGACACGGCATTGGCAGATACGGTTGCCGGCTTTGCATTACCTGACCAGGATCTGGAGCTGATCGAAGACCTGCGAGAAGGCTCCGAACAGGCGTTCGCAGCGCTGATCTCGGCGTATGAGCGGCCGATTTACAACTTCGTCTATCGATTGCTTCCCGATCCCTCGGAGGCTCCGGACGTGACGCAGGAGGTGTTCCTAAAGATCTTCCGCAATATCGGCGATTTTCGCTCCGAGTGCAGCCTGAAGACCTGGATCTACCGGATTGCGGTGAACGAAGCCTTCAATCTCCGGCGCTGGTTTTCGCGCCATCGGCGCCGCGAGGTGCCGCTCGGTGAACCCGCCGAAGGCCACCCCGAGCTGGCCGCCTCGCTGGTGGACCCGCAGGAAACCCAGTATGAGCAGGTCCTGCGGCACGAGCGCATGCGGGCTGTGGAAACAGCCTTGGCCCAGGTGAATGAGAGCTTCCGCGTCGCCGTCGTGCTGCGCGACATCGAAGGTCTCCCCTACGAAGAAATCGCGGAGATTTTGCAGGTTTCCCTGGGCACGGTAAAGTCCCGCATCCTGCGAGGGCGCGAGGCGTTGAAACAGAAGCTGGCGGCGCTCCATCCCAGCCGCAGCGTGGCGCCGTGCGTTCTCGAGACAGCGGATTAAGCCTATGACTTGTTTTTTGGCAAGGGAACAATTGGCAGCTTTTCTTCATGAGCAACTGCGTGTCGATCAGGCGGCTGCCTTAGAGCGTCACTTGCTCGGCTGCGGCGCCTGCCACCACGAGTACGAATACCAGGCGCGGCTCAGCTCCCCTTTGCGCGAGCTGGGGCGCGTGGAGCCGCCGCCCGCTCTGGCCACCGCCATTCGCCTGCGAGTCTCCGCCCAGCGCCAGAGCACCTGGACTCATCTCTGGCAGCGCTGGCAGGTCCACCTTGCCAACCTCATGCGCCCGGTCGCCCTGCCCGCTGCCGGCGGCTTGCTCACCGCCCTGATCCTGTTCCGCGTTCTGATGCCCAGCGTTTGGGTCGCCCGCTCCCCCGGTCACGATGTGCCCACCGCTCTGAGCACCGACCCGCAGTTCAAGCAAGCCTCGGTTCTGCCCGTCTATGAGGATGTGCTGGTGGAGGCCTGGATTGACCAGCAGGGAAAAATCGCCGGCTACCAGGTGCTGAATGCCGGCCAGAACGGCGCCAAGGTGAGTCAAACCCTGGGTTACCAGGCTGGGGACGTCTTGCTGACCACCATTTTTAAGCCTGCCACCTCTTTCGGCCAGCCCACCGCCGGCAAAGTGTTGCTCTCCTTCCGCCGCATCAACATTCGCGGGTAGCGCGACCGGCCTGCAAGCGTATCGCTTTGGCCACCCGTCGCGCTCCCCTCGGCCAGCATTTCCTCCGCAGCCCCTCCATCCTGGACCGCATTGCCCGCGAGGCCGTCTCCGCTCTCGGCGACGGCCTGATCGTCGAAATCGGCGCTGGCCCCGGCGCGCTCACCACCCGCCTGCTGTCCCTGGGCGCGGCTGTGGTCGCCATCGAGATGGACCCTCGCCTGGCGCGCGGGCTGCGCGACAACTTCCGCGACAACTCTCGCCTGGAGGTGGTCGAGGCCGACATCCTGGAGGTGGATCTCGCCGCCCTCATCGCCCAACGGACCCCAGGCCGCGCGGTTGTCGCCGGCAATCTGCCCTACTACATCACTTCGCCCATCCTGCGCCGGATCTTCGAAGCGAGGGGCAGCATTTCAGAGGCTGTATTACTGATCCAAAAGGAGGTTGCCGCCCGCGTGGTCGCCCGCCCCGGCACCCGCGATTACGGCTACCTGAGCGTCCTGTGCCAGGCCCACAGCCGGCCCCGGATCTGCTTCACAGTTCCGCCCGGTGCCTTCCGCCCCGCCCCCAAAGTCACTTCCGCGCTCGTTCGCCTCGCGATCGACCCTCTCTTCGAGCAATGGAGCGTCGCCGAGCCAGAGGCGTTTCTCGATTTTGCGCAGCTTTGCTTCCACCAGAAGCGCAAAACCCTGCTCAATAACCTGCAAGGAAGATTCGAACGAGAACGGCTGGCCGGCCTCCCCGAAGCCCGCCTCCGCGCCGAGCAGTTGAGCCCCGCGCAACTCGCCGATCTGTGGCTGCGCCTGGCAGCCCCGCGCTCGTAACGCCGGCTCACACGCCCCGCCTGCCGCCTCAGGCCCGCCCGTGCGCGGGGTGGCGGAACAGGTGGGGCTCAAGATACGCCCGCAGCGTCATCCGCGCCCGCGAGAGCCGCGTCTTCACCGCCGCCACGGTGATCCCCAGCGCCTGCGCTGTTTCCTCCCCCGAAAGCTCTTCGATGTCCCGCAGCACAAAAACTTGCCGCAGCGCCGGCGAAAGTTTGGCCAGGTAGCGGTCGAGCAGCCGCCGCAGTTCCAGGCCGCGCAGCGCCTGCTCCGGGCTGTCGCCCGGGTCGGGCAGCTCGCGCGGCGCCTCATCCACCCCGCCCTCGCTCATCTCGTCGAGCGACCAGGCCGGGCGCCGGCCGTTGCGCCGCAGCCGCGTCAATGCCGCATTAATGCATACCCGCGTCAGCCACGTCCGCAGGCTCGAGCGCCCCTGAAAACTTCCC
>DASQHK010000155.1:0-8987 GCA_035632135.1 Bryobacterales bacterium | reverse complement strand
AATTAAGCCGCACCAGGAACCTTGACACGACTTCACGTCACAGCAGTTACGAGGGTCAATTTGCCCTCACCCCTGCGTCTAATTACCCAAGAGGCGGCTCGCCGCTCTCAGAACGGCGACCACGGCCAACCCATCAGCCGGAAAAGCCATCAATTTCAGCCATGGACTCTCTCGTGCAGCAACCAATAGCAGCCCGCTGGAACACCGGGAGTGGCGTGACGGGCCCAGGCCCTGGAAAATCAGCTACTGTTGCTCAACCTGCTTCTGCGCCGAACGGCCTGGAGCTGCCACGCAAGATCGCGGTCTGTGGCTCCAGTTGGTCGTTCGATTGCTCTCCTTAATACGTAGTTGCCGGTCCACTGACCGCAGGGGGCAGGAATGAAAGCGTTGTGGCCTCGGTTGGGTAGCGCCTGGTGCAAAGCCTTTCATCCCGATCCCATGTGGCCTGTCCATGGCCACTACCGATGCCCGGCATGCGGACGTGTGTATCCCGTGCCATGGGAAACCAGTAATCCGGTTGTGACCGTGCAAGCTCACCGGCCCCGATCTTGCCGGGTGCAACCAGGTAGCCTCGTTGGCGTGAGCATCAGGTAGTGATCTCCGGCCTTGCTGGTGGGCTCGCTTCAGGAATCGCCCGGAGGGAACCGATGGTAAGGCAAGCAGGATGCCGTGGGACACACCTCCTGGGCATCGACTTGGGGGCGGCCGAAGTCAAAATAGCGCTCTGCGCCCCAGACGGCGCCATTCTGCATCAGGCTCACGCGCCTGGCCGAGGGCATCCGCTGACTTGCCTTCTTCAGATACTCCAGGACTTTCCGGCGGAAGGTGGTTCTGACCTCGCAGTTCAGATCGCAGTAACCGGCAGTGGCCAGCCCCTGATGGGAAACCTGGCCGGGTGTCTGCCTGTCAATGAGGTGGTGGCTACGGCCCTTGCAGTGCAGCGGGCCTTCCCCACCGCTCGCACGATCATCGACTTGGGAGGCCAATTCTCCAAATGGATCCTGCTTGGTAACGGTGAGCAGGAAAGCGTGGTGGTCGATTTTGCCAGCAACGGGCTTTGCGCGGCCGGCGCCGGCGCGTTTCTGGAGCAGCAGGCCTCCCGACTGCGGCTCACGCCCGAGCGTCTGGGCGTCATGGCTGGCGCGGCCGCGCGCGGCGCCACCATCGCCGGCCGTTGCAGCGTGTTCGCCAAGTCGGACATGATTCACCTCCAGCAGAAGGGCACGCCGCTCGAAGAGATTGCTTTGGGCCTCTGCCAGGCCCTGGTGCGGACATTTATTTCCACGGTCGTGCAGGGCCGCAAGATTGAGCCGCCTATCGTGCTGGTGGGCGGTGGCGCAGCCAACCCGGGACTGGTTAGGGCGTTTCGCGAACAGCTCCGGCTGCGCGAAGGCCAGTTGATCGTTCCGGCTGATGCTATGTTTTTCGGGGCGAAGGGAGCCGCCAGGCTGGCTGCCACCGCGCCAGCTACGCCTTTCCCTCAGTTCTTGGGCGCACTCGAGGAGCGCTGCCGTACCCTTGCCAACTCCGCCGCAGTCGTCCGATCGACGCTGCCCCCGCTCGCCTCATCACTCGAGGAGAGCGAAGAGCAACCTCCTGAGGACCCTTCGCCGCCCGCAGGATCGATCGAGGCGTACCTCGGTCTCGATGTGGGGTCGGTGAGTGTGAATCTGGTGCTGCTGAGCCGCGATTTCAAGGTCCTGCAGGGCATTTACCTGGCCACGCGAGGCCGACCAGTCGAGGTCCTCAACGAGGGCCTGAGCCAGATTCGTGAGAGATTCGGAGACCGGCTTCGCATCCTCGGCGTGGGCTCCACCGGCAGCGGCCGCCACCTGGCTGCAAGAATGGTGGGCGCCGACGCTGTTCACAACGAAATCAGCGCCCAGATGGTTTCGTCACTCTTGTTCTCTCCGGAGGTGGACACCATCTTCGAGATCGGCGGCCAGGATTCCAAGTTCATTTCCATACGCGACGGCACCCTGGCGGACTTCGAGATGAACAAGATCTGCGCGGGCGGTACCGGATCGTTTCTGGAGGAGCAGGCCGACCGCCTGGGCATACAGATCATCGGGCAATTTGCCGAGCTGGCCCTGCGCTCCTCCAATCCCTGTGATCTGGGGACGCGCTGCACCGTGTTCATGGATACGGAGCTGGTCCGGGCCCAGGAGCGCGGCGCGCCGCTCGAAGACATTTGCGCCGGCCTGGCCTACTCGATCGCCCGCAACTACCTGGAAAAAGTCGTGGCTGGACGTCCAGTCGGGCGCTGTGTCATGTTCCAGGGTGGCACAGCGTCAAATCGCGCCGTGGTAGCCGCGTTCCGGCAATTGCTGGGACGGCCGGTCAAAGTGCATCCGTATAACCGGATCTCAGGGGCGATTGGAGCGGCCCTGCTGGCGGCGCGGGCCATGCCGCAGCGCAGCCAGTTTCTCGGCTTCGAGTCCTGCGCAGCGGCCCAACTGGAAAGCTTTGAATGCTTCCAGTGCGACATGCGGTGCCAGGTCAATTGCGTCCATGTTGGTTCTCGGCTCGTGCATTTCGGCGACATTTGCGAGCGCTATTCGCAGCGGGACCGCGAGCCGCAGGAAATCTGCCGTCCTTTCCCCGAACTCTTTGCGGAGAGGGAGCGGCTGCTGGAGAAATACGTGGTGCAGGCCGCTGCTGATCCCGTGGCGGGCAAACCCCGCATGGGGCTGCTGCGCGCGACGCTGAACCTGGAATTTCTCCCTTATTGGATTACTTTCTTGCGAGAGCTGGGCTACGAGCCGGTGGTGTCGGGCCGGACCACGTCCGGGATGCTTCGGGAGTTTTCGTGCGGCCTGCCAGCGGAAGTCTGCCTGCCCATCAAGACCGCTGCCGCCCATGCCAAGTCGCTCGTTGCCGGCGGCGTGGAAAAGATTTTTGTGCCCGCGCTTCTCGAATGTCCGGTCCGCGACGAGGACGCTCCTGCCAGCACCTGCCTTTACGTGCAGCAATTGCCCGACATGCTGAAAGTCGAGCTGAAAGAAAAAATTGTAACGGCACAGTTTGCTTTGGGGGAAGGGATGCTGGGCCTGGTAGAGCCAATCCTGGCTCTGGCGCAATCCCTGGACCGGCCTCTGCATGCTGTGCGGCGCGCCTTGCTGAAAGCCCGGGCGGTCCACACCAGCTATGTTGCGGAGAGGAAGCGCCTGGGGAGTGAAGCTCTGAAAGCTTCCTTCGACCGCGCAGTAGTGGTGCTTGGCAGGCCCTATAACACGCACGACCCCTTTCTCAACCTCTCGCTGGCCCGCCACCTCGAACGACTGGGTCTTCCCGCCATCCCCTGGGACCTGCTCCCTCTCGGTGAAGTGCGTCTCGATTCCCGGTGGGATTCGGTTCCCTGGCACTACAACCGCGAGCAGTTGCGGGCGATTGAGCTGATCCGGCGTGACCGGCGCTTGTTCCCGATCTTGGTTTCGAGCTATGGATGTGGTCCCGACGGCTTCGCCGCCAAGCATGTGGAAGAATTGCTGTCGGGCCGGCCACGGCTCCTGCTCGAGTTTGACGAGCACCGGGCCGAAGCTGGACTGATTACCCGCCTGGAGGCTTTCTCGGATGAAATCGAGCAGTACGTGAGGAGAGGGAGTGAAAGACAAGTTGCTTCTCCCCCGATGACGCCAGGAGAGCGCGAGCTGCCGGCCGGGCGGCGCTTCGTGATCCCGCATTTTTCCGAGCACGCCGGAATCTACGCTGCCGCGCTTCGCTCCTGCGGCTTCGAAGCGGAGGTGCTGCCGCCTCCCGACGAGCAAACCGTTCGGCTCGGCGAAGAGAATTCGTCGGGCCGCGAGTGCCACCCTTATTCGATCCTGGCCGGAGAGTTGATCCGTTTTGCGAGAACCTCATCCCGAGGCCAGGGAGGCGTTTTTCTGGTTCCCGGTTGCGCCTCACCCTGTTTGATCCCCCAGTACGGTGACGGACTTCGGATTTTGCTGCACCGGCTGGGTCTTTCCCAGACCGAGGTCTGGGAGTCGACGGTGAGCAAACTCCGCCCCTTGATCGGAATCTCCGGCTTGGTGCGGCTCTACGACGGATTGCTGGCCACCGACATCCTACTTACCCTGGCCACCCGCCTGCGCCCGTATGAAAGGCGGTCGGGCGCTGTGGCGCAGTTGCTGGCTGACAGTATCGGCACGGTGGCGCAAACCGTAGCCGAGAAAGAGGACGTCGCCGAAGTTCTCGCCAAGGCGGTTGGCCGATTGTGGGCAGTCCCCCACAACGGTCAACCCGGAACGCGTCCGGTGGTGGGGGTGACGGGCGACGTTTACACCCGGCTGAATCCTGCGGGCAACGCCGATCTTTTCCGCCGGCTGGAAGGGATGGGCTGCGAGGTTTGGCCGAGTCCATTTTTTGCGACTATGGCCGAGCTGGCATCCGCGCTGGAGGCCCCGAGGCTGGTGGAGGGGGGACAATTCAAGGCGGCGGCCCTGGATGGAGTGGAATGGGCCTTGACTGCCGGAATGCGCCGCCGCCTGACGCATGGGCTTCCACCGGAGGTCGTGGCGCTGGCCGTGGAGCCGCCGATCGATGAACTCATTCGCCTGGTGCATCCCTACGTCGGGCCGCGCACGAACTATATGATTCTGCTGAGCGCAGCCAAAATCGTGGATTTCCTGCGGCGAGGCGCCTCCGGAGCCATCAACGCGGTGGGCATCAATTGCGTGGTGGGCACCGCCACCGCTTCCGTCATTCCGGCCATCCGCGCGGATTTCGGCGAGGCCCCCATCATCACGCTGATTTACGGGAGCACGGAGGGACCCTCCCAGCGCATACGCCTGGAGACCTTCGTTCATCAAGTGCACCAGCGTCGCAGGCCAGCGGCGGCCTAGCCGCTTTTTCTCAGTGCGCCCACAGTCGCGGTTTCAATAGATTGAACTGGCAGAAGCCAGTGGGAGTCGAACCGCGCCGCTGCATTGGAAACAAGACTAAATCGATACGGGCACGAGGCAATGCCGAGTTCAAGACGAGTATCATAGCTAAGGAAGCTGCCGACGGGGCTGCGGAGCAGGCCGCACCGTCTGAACGTCCAAAAATATGGCGATACGCGCCGATCTCTTGCCGACCAGCCTAATCAACATCGACCTGGCTAAGATCTTTCTCGCTGAATTTGTGGCGGACTTCGAGTTCGGCAGGCACGGATTCGATTACCAGCGGAAGAAATACAAAAGGGTCAGCGGGAAGCGTCAATTTGTCGGCGTTGTGACGGAGAGGTGCAGCGGCGATCCCTGGTGGTGGCCCACGGAAAACGGAGAAAGCGAAGAACAGTGGGCGCTAGCCTCTGATAACCACGCCGCCGACCGCGCGACTTTGACGGAAGTGCTAACGAGCCTGCGGGGCGGCATCACTACCTTCGACACAGGAACAAGAAAAGCGGAAGCTTGGAGGGGCTTTCCAGGAAGCGTAGCCGCCCATGCGGGTTGTTGCATCGTTCTTTCCACCAGGCCCTCTATCGGCGAATTCCCGAGCCCTAACACAATCAAGCTTTACGACGTCCTGGCTGCGGTCTGGCCCGGAGGGGAGTTTCTGAGACACGTACACGTGGCGGATCTGTCGAAGTTCCGAGGGCCGACACAGGACTCGGATTTCGAAGGTATGACAAAGCAGATGTGGCAGAAGTCCATCAGGTGCTTACGGCGGGAATTCGAATTACTGAAGCCCGAGGCCACACTTATAATGCCGGGAGTTGAACGTTTCTTGATTGGCGGATTATCCGACCTGATTTCGACTGTGGCGTCGGCGAGCGCCGAAAATGCTGACGAGAAGGCCGAGATCACCAGGGACATGGCGTTCCTGAGATTGCTCCGGGCGCGGCGGAAACACTATATGGACCAGGCGCCTTATTGGGCTCCGGGCAATCCGAAAGGCGGGGACGAGCAGAAGGAGATTGGTCATAGCTGGTGCGACAAGCTCACAAAGCTCGGCTTTGTCCGTTTGAAGAGGATGAACGCAATTGCTGTTCATCTGGAGTATTCAGTCGAAGCGGACGTCAGTCCAGCTTTCGCATGGCGGTTCCGGACCGACGTAGCGAACTGGAAAGATCCACCTGCCGAGTTCGCCCTCGATGGTCCATTCGAAGAGGGCTCGTGCGGAACAACTCTGTTGCCGGGCCGGGAACCTCTGCACTGGCGCGTCGCGGAGGTGCGGCCGGGTAAGTCATTCGTCCTTGAGATGCAACTGGACCGGGCGACGCTGGCCTTCGAATGGCGATTCGATGATCTGAGTGAACACAGGACGAAGCTGACGCAGCGCATTGTGTTGGCGGGCGATAACGCGAAAGCATATGCCGGACAGGTTGAAGCCGAATTCGGACCGAATCTCCCGGACGGGATGCGAAGGATCGCGGCGGAGATGGCGGCGGCCGAAAAGAACCCGAGTAGTACCCACTGATACCGGGTCTAGGCCCCGACGCCACCATTTGACCCTGTTGTCGCCAAACCGCGCTTTTGGCTGTGGGTCGGCTCACGGCGTCGAGTTGGCCCCAAAACTCGACGCCCCAGTTCCTTGGGGAGTGTTTCAAGAGTCTGTTTCATGATATGCCTAATTGGTTTCCGGGTCGCAGCCGGCCAGATCCCAACCGCTAAGGCCAGGTCGCAGTCTGGAGCAGCAGATACGGCAAGGCCCAAGAGCGTCACGATCCGCGATAAAATGTTCTTAGCCGCTAAAAAGGCCACAATTCCGAGACATTGGTACAAAATTGGGTTACTCCGCCGCAACCGCGATCCTTCGCGCCGTCCACCATCGGCGCACCCGCCAGACCTCTGGGTTGACGAGCATGAGCGCCAGTGCCCGCAGTGCCATGGGGATCTGAAGCGGCGAGGAGATCAGCGAGCGGTTGGAATACGCCAGATGACGCTGGGCAGCGACAGAGTTTCTGCGCACGTCCTGTCAAAAGGCTTCGTGCGCATCCGTCAGTTCGGGTTCCTGGCGAATCGCTTTCGTGCGGCGCGGCTGCGGCCTTGCCGACAACTGTTGGCCGTCGATGCCCCCGTATCGACTCCGCCCGAGCCCCTACGTCCTCTTGGCAGCGCTTAGGTCCACGGTGCGCAACTTTCGGCGGGCAATCCGCTGTCATACGGGCAAGTCGCTTTCATGAAGGATCGATCCGGTACACAGGATAACGCCCGGCAATCGCCTCGAAGTCGGACAGCGGCGCGCCGACGGGGAGCGGGAAGTGCTGTCGGCCGCTCGACGCGATTCGCACGTACTCTCGGAGAATTGGTGCCCTCTGCTCCGGCGGCACTGCCACGAGGTGAACGGGGCGTCGGCGTCCCTGACGGATAACGGCGTCGCCATGCGCGGCCTCGACGTTCTTCACCCAATCAGACCCGGGGCCGAGCATCGATACGAGGTAACGTTTACCCTCCACAGTGGCGATCACCACGGGGTTCGAGCGTCTGTGGCCGGATGTGCGACCACGAACTTCGAGGGCGGCCTGGAACCTCGGCGGCAGCCCGAGGCCCGACCACCAGCACGCAAACCGGTTGACCCACCGGCCAAGACGCGTCGGGCGCCAGTCGCGGTAAAACAGCCGTATTAATGCGCTACGCTCTGCCGGATCGGAATGCCTTGAGTTGGTCATGGATTTCTCTTCTCCTCGCTGTCCGCGATGTTGACGAACGGCGACCCAGCGGCAATTATAAAGCGGAAACTGGCAGCGCCGACGCGCGAAGGATGAGACGAGGATCTCCGGGCGGGCCGCGGATTCAACGCAACATCCGACGTGGTGGAAAAACGGGGAATCGACCGCATGAAGACGGAATCGCCGGGGACCAACACGTGTACGATTACCCGGAAGAAACACCGTAGTGTTCAGGTTTCAGCTCAGTGGTCGGCTGGTAGGCTATCCGGGAGATGACCGCCGAAAGCGCGATCTCGCCACGGACAACTTCGGAGTGGCGCGTAATCCAGGACCACTCGCCTCTTCCGCATCTTGGGTATAACCGCTTTGTGCCGGCGACAAACTCGGTCCATACGAAATCCTCGCCTCCCTCGGGGCGAATGGGATGGGCACTCGCTGCCGCCTCGTATTGGACATCGTAAACTAAAATAATCAACACCCATGCGAATTAACTTGTTCGGCACCTTGCGGATCAGCTTCGCTGGACATCCGGTCACGGCTGTCAACACGAACCGTCTTCAATCCCTGATCGCGTACTTGATCCTTCACGGCGATATGGCGCAGCCTAGGGAGCGACTGGCCTTTGTTTTATGGCCGGCCTCCACCGAATCGCAGGCGCGGACGAATCTGAGGCAACTTCTCCACCATCTGAAACGAGCATTGCCGACCGAATGCAACTTGCTGGTGACCGATCATTTCGCGGTTCGATGGCGGCAGGACGCTTCCTGTGCGATCGACGTCGTTGATTTCCAGGCGGCGATTGCCGAGGCCGGCCGTGCACAAGCGGAGAGAGATCGCGGGCGGGAGATGCAAGCCCTCACAACAGCAGCGCAACTCTATGAAGACGATCTCCTGCCCGCTCTCTACGATGATTGGCTCACGCCATTGCGCGAAGACTACCGGAGACGGATCTCCGAGATATTACACCGTCTGGCCACACTCTTCGAAGAGCAGAAGGAATACGCGGCAGCAATCCCGTGCGCCGAGCGCCTGGTAGCGCTGGACTCGCTGCGCGAGTCGCACCATCAATTGCTGATCCGGCTGCATGCGGCCAATAACGACCGATCGAGCGCGCTGCGTGCCTATCACCAGTGTATGCGCGTGCTGCGGCGTGAAATGGGCGTGGAGCCGGGACCGGCGACGTTGGAGCTGCTTGAACGAGTTCTGAAAGCGGAGGCCGCCGCTTCAGGCCAGCCGCCATCCGGATCACCGGCGTCTCCCGCGGCGAAGCCGGCCTCGCAACTGCAGAAACTGCGGGCGCTGGTTGGCCGCACGATGGAATGGCATCGACTAGCATCGGCTTGGCAATCAGCGGTGGAGGGCGGTCCGCGAGTAGCCGTGATCTCGGGTGAGC